>DATGEP010000079.1:0-3351 GCA_035310125.1 Ktedonobacterales bacterium | reverse complement strand
CGATTCGAGAGCCGGGTATGATGAGACATCCTTATTTGACCGGAACGAACGACGATGGCTACGCCATTTCCACCGAGAGTGGTGCTGAGCAACGAGGAGCGGAGTGAGTTGGAGCGCCTGGTGCGGGCCTTTACGACGGGTCAGCAGTTGGCCTTGCGAGCGCGGATCGTGCTGTTGGCGGGCGACGGGTGGAACAACCTGCAGATCGCTCGCGAACTGGGCGTTGATGACGAGACGCCAGGCCATTGGCGAAGGCGCTGGCTGCAGTTTCGAGACGTGCCGCTGGCAGAAGTCAGTGTGGCCAAGCGCTTGGCCGACGCACCAAAACCCGGCGCTCCGGCGAAGTTCACACCCGAGCAGGTGTGCCAGATCATCGCGCTGGCCTGCGAAAAGCCAGCCGACTCGGACCGGCCGATCAGTCAATGGAGCCACCGTGAATTGGCAGATGAGATCATGCACCGAGGCATCGTCGACTCAATCTCGCCGCGCCACGCTGGGAGGCTGCTCAAAAGAGGCCGATCTCAAACCACATCTGATTCGGTATTGGCTGACACCCGCCGACGACGAACCGGACGAACAACGTGATGACAAGATCGCCGACGTGTGCGGCGTGTACCGGGACGCGCGAGCGCGCGTGTCAGCCGGGGAACGCGTGATCAGCACGGACGAAATGACGGGTGTTCAGGCCTTGGAGCGTGCGGCACCGGGCTTACCCCTGCGACCCGGCAAAGTCGAGCGACGAGAGTTCGAGTACATCCGCCACGGCACGCTGTCGTTCATGATCAATTTCGATGTGGTCAGCGGGAAAGTCATTTGCCCATCGGTCGGACCGACCCGCACAGAAGCCGACTTCCTCGCCCATATTCGCGGTACCGTCGAGAGCGATCCAAGCGTGACGCAGTGGCATTTCGTCAGCGACAACCTGAACACCCACTGCTCCGAGAGCCTCGTGTGCTACGTGGCGGGAATCTCGGGTATCACCGACGACCTTGGCACAAAGGACAAGTGCGGCATTCTTAAATCGATGGCGACCCGGGCCGCCTTCCTGACCGACCCATCGCACAAGGTCGTCTTCCATTACACACCCAAGCACGCGTCCTGGTTGAACCAGGTGGAGCTTTGGCTGAGCATCTTGGTCCGCAAGTTGCTCCGGCGGGGCAATTTCACTTCCACCGACGATCTTCGACACAAGGTGCTGGACTTCATTGCCTATTCCCCCGAAACCGCGCTCGGGGTGTGAGTCGTTACGCTGCGATGGGTGTCAGCGTCACGGTGTACCCGAGTTGCTCGAGGCGGTGAACGTGGTGTCGCTCGACTCTGGTTGCATCGAGTTGGTCGAAGTAATCGGCGCCGAGCTCGGTGTACGGCCGTCCGGTGCGCAGGAAGTGGTAGATCACGATGAGCAGGCTATGCGCTACGGCGATGACGGCCTTTTGGCGCCCGCGTCGCCGCGCCACACGCTGGAACTGCGCGTGGAAGTACGTGTCGCGCATCTTGACGGCGTTCCAGGCGACTTCACCCATGATCGCTCGTAGCCACACATTGCCGCGTTCACGGGGGCTTTCATGCGTTTGCCGGCACTCTGTTTGTTGCCGGGACACAGACCGGCCCACGAGGCCAGGTGGCCCGCGCTGGGGAACCGGCTCATGTCCGTGCCGATCTCGGCCAGGATCGCCGCACCGGCGATCGCTTTGATGGCCGGGATACTCTGCAGCAATTCGAGCGCTACTTCGAACGGTGGCAGGCAGCGCTCGATCTCAGTCTGCATCTGGCCGATGGCCTGCTCCAGGAAGTCGATGTGGGCCAGGATCTGACCGACCAGGATCATGTGATGCGGCTGGATCCGGCCGGCCAGGGCCTGCCGCAGCTCCGGCAGCTTGTTGCGCAAGCGGCCCTGTGCCAGGTCGGCCATCACATCGGGGTCCCGCTCGCCGTCCAGCAGCGCCGTGAGCATCGCCCGACTGCTCATGCCGAGTACGTCGCTGGCGACGGACGCCAGCTTGATATTGGCGCCCTCGAGCGTCTTTTGCAGCCGGTTGATCTCGTCAGTCCGCTCCTGGACGAGCGTCTTTCGGTAGCGCGTCAGCTCACGTACCGCCCGAATCGGCGCGGGCGGAATAAAGCTTCCCTGCAGCAGCCCGTGCCGCAGCAGGTCAGCCAGCCACTCGCTGTCGCGGACGTCCGTCTTCTTGCCTGGCACCGCGCGCATGTGCTGCGGGTTGACCAGCAGCAGCGTGCGGCTGTCATCCTCGAGAACATTGAAGACTGGCCGCCAATACACGCCGGTCGACTCAAGCGCAACGTGCGTTACGCCCAGGCAGCTGAGCCAGTCGGCCAGCGCCAACAGGTCGCCCGTCATCGTCTTGAATGTGCGCACCTGGCGCTCGATCAGCCCATCCGGCTGCGAGACCAGGACGCAGGCGACAACATTCTTTTTGTGGACGTCGAGCCCACAACACCGCGCATGAACGATCTCCACCGCAGCTTCCTCCAACGAAATGACTGTGACCGCGGCGGAGCGCGAAAAGAACACAATTTTCCCCCACGTACTCATCCCGGAAGGGATGGTCACACTCATAACCTCTGGACGCGCTCCCAGGCAGCTTTCAGTCCGGGCTCCGAGCACCAAATAGGTACACCCTGCTCCACGGCCACCTTCCCAGCGTACGACCTCTGTTTCATTCCCATAGCCGGCCGCGACGACATAGTGCTTTCAATCGAACAATGGCCAAACCATTCAAGTGGACTTATCAAGGGAAGCCGCTGTGTGCCTGATTACGCCTGGTCCGGCCTCACTTACGCCGGGCTGTACTAGGCTGACTGGACGTACCACGCTGAGGGCTAATGGTTGACCGGGCAGACCGGCTGACCGGCTGACGGCTCACCACGCTGACAGGGCTAACCACGCTCACCGGGCTGACCGGGCTGACCGGCTGACGGCGCGGGTTGACCGGGCTGACCGGGTTGACCGGGTTGACCGGGCTGACCGGCTAACCACGCTGACTGGGCTGACCGCGCTGACTGGCTGACGGCTCACCAGGCTGGCCGCGCTGACAGGCTACGGGCTGACGGCTCACGGCTGCCGCTGACAGCTAACGGCTAGCGGCCTGACGGCTAAGTGTCACAGCTTTGAAACGCGCTTGAGTCGGCCAGACCTATCCTGCGCAGCCGTCTTCGGCGTACAGTGGACCCAGCGTGGGAGAAAGTGGAGAAAAGTGGGGCCAGTGACGGTCGACACCGGTCTCCGGCGCGGCGCTCGGGTCAGGCTTTGGTGCGGGCGTGGCGAGGACTAGCTTGGTATGCCGCCACCGGCGCTGTTCCTCGGCGAGTTCGAGCACTCCATCGACGATA
>DATGEP010000078.1:0-2341 GCA_035310125.1 Ktedonobacterales bacterium | reverse complement strand
CAGTTTCTCCCAGCCGGCGGTGAACCATTCGTAGCCCGCGTAGACGCGGACCAGCAGCCAGAACCAGGCCATGCGGCTGTCCGCAAAGAGAAACCGCGCAATCGGCGGCTCGGGGATCTGCGTCGCTGCCCGTGGCTCAATAGTTCTCTGCGCGATGTTGGTGACACGCATCGAGATTACTCCTGCTCAGGACGGTATTGATAGAGCGGTATCCGGGAGGGTTCGCGCTCTGAGCCATTCGGTCCGTTCATCCTACTTGCTCCGTCCAACACTCGAAGGATATCCCCGCCCCGTCACGCAAGCCTCACATCAGCGTGACCCTTCGACACAAAAATGTCACAGCACGCGATGCTGTGATGAGCGTCCAGCTCGTGCAATACGATAGTGTCGCTGGATAGTTCAAGCGAGCCAGCGCGAGCAAGTGGTACGAGAACGGCCACCGGCTGTATAGCCAGTGGCCGTCGCGGGCAGGAGAAACGCGCAGCCGGTGAACGATACAACCAGCCCGGCGGTTTAGTTAGGCGTTCCATCGGCGGGGTGTGGCGCCAGATACTGCTGTGGCGTGAAAAGTACGCGTACACGATCGGCGGCGCGACGTATGGGATTCAGCATGGAAACGCCGTTCATGTCGCCGAGGACATAGAGATTGAAGAGGAAGATGAGCAGTGCGATTGGTGCCATCAGCGTGTCAAGATCAATCCCCTCGTTGAAAGGGCTTGACGGATCAAAGCCGGGGATGATGCTGTCGCCCATGTAGAAATGAAAATTGATGCAGAGGAACCCGCAGGCGAGCGCCGCAATCGCGGCGGCAATGACTTGTGCCCTCGCGAGACCAAACTGCGGCTCGTCACGATGGCGGATACCCCCTATGAGCAACACCGTGCCCGCGAGCAGCGCAATCCCGGTCAGAACTTCCGTAATTTCGATCAGATAGCCGAAGAAGACGCCATGCGGCAGCACGACGCCGCGTAAAATCGCGAGGTACCAGCCATTAGGGTTGTTCTTCATGCTGGCATCAAGCGTGTTGGAGAGTCCACTGGGAAACGTGCCGGATAACACCTTGTTCGCCCCCGATACCAGCCATTCCCAGCCGACGAGTCCTTGCATCGCCGCGGCCAGGTAGCGTGCGTCTCTATGTACCATACTCGTGATCTCCTCCAGTCAGCAGAGGGTGGATGATTTCTGAACGAGATTATGGCGGCCAGACATCACAGTCACATCACAGACGAATCGCCAAGCATCACAAAGACATCACCTGCGTCTCACAGAAAAGGCGCTTTCCCTCTCAAGTCCGCCACACCGCCGCCCCAGAGAGTCAGTCAATGTCACGGGGCGATCACGGAGCCATCTCATCCCAGTCACATGAACATTCCGCGGCTCACGACCGCGACGCCTTACTGTATTTAACATAACCAGAAGTAGTGTGGTAGATTGGCGGCATAAGCAAGCCACAGGTTCCTGCCGCCCTCTGCTCAATCATCGCCCCACTCTTGCCTCCTGAGCGTCCCAAGCCTAAAGGCGGTCGTCTTTGGATTTCCTATCGTGCTGTGCTTGGTGGCATCCTGCTCACACTGAAGTCAGGCATTCCCTGGGAAATGTTGCTGCGGGAGCCGAGGTGTGACGGTAGGATGATCTGCTGGCACCGTTTACGTGACTGGTAGCGAGCGAGAGTTTGGCAGCGCATCCACTACGTCCTCCTGAAACGGATGCAGCGTGCGGGGCACATCGACTGGGAACAGGCATCACTGGACTCGGGCAGCGGGTGGGCGACGCGATCGGCAAAGATCCGACGAATCGTGGCAAATTTGGGCACCTAGCGCCACCCGGCGTTCGATCAGCAGGGGCTACCATTGGCCGTGACCACCTCGCCATCGAACGTGTTTGACTCGCAGATGCTGGAAGCGATAGTTGATGCGATCCCAGCACTACGGCTACCGGGCAACCATCGCGGGCGCCCACGCAAGCGACCAAAAAACGCCATGCGGACAAGGGGTATGACTACCCGCGTTGCCGGCGAGCGCTACGCTCGCGCGGCTCAATCGCTTCCGCCGCATCAAAGTGCGCTACGAGCGGCGGATGGACATCCATTAGGCGTTCCTCTCGCTAGGGTGCGCTCTCGTCTGCTGGAAAGCCCTGAGCTGCGGGCCGGCGATCAGGCACAGTGAGGCTTGACCCGCACCATAAGGAGTACAGCGGCCGCTCGGTTCTCCTTCGACCGCTTATACCGGTGTGCCTGGCTGTGCAATGGCCCCGGTTGCTGACGCAGCGATATTCGCCGTGCTCTGGACGAGGCTATAGCCGGCTTGCGTCGGGATGATGCGCTCGAGCGCGAAGCCCGCCG
>DATGEP010000077.1:0-47440 GCA_035310125.1 Ktedonobacterales bacterium | reverse complement strand
CGCAAAATGGGATGATGCGTCGCGGGATGTGACAGGCGCTGTAACGGCCATAACTGGCATTCGGCTCAGCGCCGCTCCATGCTATCGGTCAGCCGGTCAGCAGACAAGCCTGCCAACGGCCCACAAACATGCCAGCGTCACACAATATCCCACAAAGCCGCCACGACTTTCCGCCTCGGACGGCCGGCGCCGCCAATTTTCCTTGACATGACGCCCCGCCATCTTGCATGCTCTGGGCCGCTTGGACAAATGTTCTTACAAGAGCAATTGGCAAGGTGAGGCAGATGGGAGCTCCAGGAGCTGTACGCGCTTTGACGGTGGACGACACGCACGACGTGGGGCAGGTGGTGTATCTCCACCTGATGTCGGCCAATGATACTGGCATCCAACCGCGCATCGGCACGACTGCTACGACTGATACGTCGCCGGATGGCCAGGCATGGTTTGCGCTCTGCCATCGCCTGACACCCCAGGTCGAGCATCTGTCGTCGTGGAGCGCGCTCCTCGATCTGGGACGCTGCTCTCCAGCCGAGGCCATGACAGCCACCGGTGCGGTCGTGCGTGCAATCGAAGATCTGGGGTACACCATGCGGGCGGGTATCGCACCTGGCCTCACACTGGCCCAGCTTGCCACCTTCACCGCACCGCGCGATCAGCCCCTGCGACTCCTCGCGGCGGCGGAGGTGCCAGCGTTCCTGCGCGACATTCCGGTCACAATCCTGTCGCGACTGCATCCGCGCGGCGTCGTGACATCCGAGACCGTCGCGCGGCTCGAACGGTTCGGACTGCGAAGGCTGGGTCAGCTTGCGCGGCTAGACGAGTCGGCGCTCAGGCGTCAGTTCGGTGATGCTGGGGCATTCCTCGCGACCGTCGCACAGGGGCGTGATCCGCGGCCCCTCCATCCGACACCGTTGTCGCCCACCCTCTGCCTCCGCGTGCGCGGCCTGGATGCTCTGCCACCGGATCGCGCGCTCGCGCTGGCGCATCGCCTCGGGAGACGGCTCGCGACGATCCTTCGCGAGCGAGGGAGGCGCACCCGTCTGCTCCGTATCCAGCTCAGGAGGGACAGCGGGAGCATCGAACGCGCGGCGATCACCCTGCGCCAGCATACCGACGACTCCAGGCTGCTCGCGCAGGAGATCCAGCGGCTCCTTGCGTCACTCCTGCTCCCGGCGGGAAATCGCCCGTCCGAGCGCGTCCTCGACGGGATAGACGAGATACATGTGACGCTGGGAGACTTCGCTCCGGACCAGCCCGGCCAGGGGACGTTCTGGCGCACGCACGACCAGCGCCGGGTCGCCGTCCAGGTCGTCGCGGATGGTCTCGCCCGCCGGCACGGACGGCCGCTCCTGCTCCACTCGGAAATCGTACAACCTGCGGCAATCTTCGGTGAGGAGCGACAGCAGCTCGTCGCCATTGGTGATCTGGACGGGACGCAGGCACATGGGACGCACGAGGCCAATGTGGGACAGGTGGGTCGGCGACGACACCCGCCGACCATCTACCAACAGGGGAGTTCCAGCGATCCCTGGCATGACGTCCCGCAACGCCTGCACTGGTGGTGATGCCTGGTAACGCACGCCTGCCACCGAGCCTAAAGCGGGCATCGAACGGAACACGGAACATTGAACGGAACCATGTATGGCGCGTCGGTATGGCCATCCCATCCGCGTCGTCTGCGATGCGGGCCAACCGCACCACTTCTCATGGCGCGAGGCCGATCACCTGATCGTTGAGGTGCTCGCGACGTGGCACCTGCGCGATCGCTGGTGGGCGCCGCCTGGCCATGGCACAGATGGCACAGATGGCACGAGGGCGGGCGCGAGTGACCGGCACTATTATCGTGTGCTTTGCTCGGATGGTTTGCTCTGCGACCTGTATTACGACGCCGCCCCGGATAGGTGGGTGCTGGACCGCGTCCACGACTGACGCATGATTGAGTGACCATCATGGCAATCCAGGCAAATGGGGAGCGATGAAAGGAGGGGATCACCCTTGGATGAAGGGCTCAGGTGATGAAGGGAGAATGCGGTCAGGCTATGTCGAGCTGCACTGCGCCAGCGCTTACAGCTTCCGCCGGGCAGGCAGCGATGTGGAGGCACTTGTCGCGCGGGCGGCTCGCCTGGGCATGTCCGCGCTCGCCCTGACCGATTACATGACCATGGCGGGTATGATTCGATTCCAGGAGGCCTGCGCCCGCCAGGGCATCCGGGCCATCGCCGGTGCGGAGCTCGCGATCATCGATCTGGTCTTTGGTGATGCCGCGCGACCCGCGCACCTGGTCGTCCTCGCGGAGGATGCCGTCGGTTACGCGCGTCTCTGCACGTTGCTGACGGAGGCCAATCTCGCCGACCCTGAGCATCCGGCCATCTCCTTTGCCGACCTCGCGCGACACCCAGAGGGCCTCATCCTGCTCACCGGCGGCCGGGAGGGCACGCTCGCCCGTCTCCTGCTCGCGCGGCGCCGACAAGAAGCGGAGGTAGTTGCCCGTCGCTATCGGGAGGCGTTCGGCGCGGCGCGCGTCTTCGTCGAGTTGCAGCACTACCAACTGCCGGACAGCATCTGGCTGATGCAAGAGTTGACCTGGACGGCGGCAGCGGCGGGCCTGCGCTGTGTCCTCACCAACGGGGTGCGCCACGCTATCCGCGACGACTACGCGCTCTACGATCTGCTCACCTGCGTGCGGCTCGGCATCACCGTGGATGAGGCACACCCGGAGCGGCCGCGTAACGACGAGGCGTATCTCAAGGGCGCCGACGAACTGGACGCCCTCCTCGCGCCGATTCCCTGGGGACCAGACGCCCTCGCGGCCAGCGCCAAGATCGCTGAGCGCTGCGATCTGACGCTTCTCAAAGGCGTCTGTACCGCGCCGCGCGTGCCGCTGCCAGCAGGCGAGACGCCGCAAAACTATCTGCGCCAACTCTGTGAGAATGGCCTAGCGACGCGCTTCGCGGATCACCCAGGGGCGCGCCTGTCCGATAGCCCCTATCGGCGGCAGATGGAGCACGAGCTGGCGGTCATCGCGCGGCTGGAGCTGGAGGAGTTCTTTCTCTGCGTCCACGACATCGTGCGGCAGGCGCGGCAGAGTGGCATCCGTGTCAGCGGGCGCGGGAGCGCCGCCAACTCGCTCGTCGCCTACCTGCTTGGCATCACCGGCGTCGATCCGCTGGCGCATAGCCTGCTCTTCGAACGGTTCCTCAATCCTGACCGCAAGGGGATGCCCGACATTGATCTCGACGTGCAGAGCGATCGTCGTGATGAGCTGATTCGCTACGTCGAGCAAACCTACTCGCCCGAACACGCCGCAATGGTGGCCAACGTGATTACGTACCGGCCCAGGAGCGCGCTGCGCGATACCGCCAAGGCGCTAGGTTTCCCGCTGCCGCTGGTCAACAGCCTGACCAAGGTGCTCCCGCACCACGCGGGGCGTGACCAGATGGCGGGATATGCGGACGAGCTGGTGCGGGTGGTGGCGATGCAGCTGCGCTCCTTCGGCAAGGATTTGCGCGCTCAGTGTCTGGCTCGCCTGCCGTTGGCATTGAACCTCGCCGCACGACTTTGCGGTCTACCGCGTCATCTTTCCCTGCACAACGGTGGGCTGGTGCTGTCGCGCGAGCCGCTGACGCAGATCTTGCCCATTCGGATCTCAACGAACGGCGTCCGCGCGCTGGAGATCAACAAGGATGATATCGAGCGGCTCGGCCTCATCAAGTTTGACTTATTAGGTCTACGGACGCTGGGCGCTATCGAGGAGGCGCTTGCCCTGATCGAGGAGACTATGGGGAAGCGCCCTGAGGTGGATCACCTGCCGACAGATCCCCCTGACCCAGCGGCGATGAGGCTCGTGCGCTCAGGCCAGACGCTCGCTGTATTTCAACTGGAGAGTCCCGGCCAATGGCACCTGCTCGCCCAAACTCAGCCGACGAGCTTTGACGATCTCATCGTACAAACGGCGCTGTTCAGGCCTGGCCCATTGCAAGGAGGGTTCGTTGGGCCCTACGTCGCACGCCGCCAAGAGACACATCAAGGACACGGCGTTCCGCAGCGGGATGCGGTGCAGACGCCCTGGCATGGTGCGCCCGCCGACGACTTCTGGACACGACATCCCGTGCTCGGCTCGATCCTGAGTGATACCGAGGGCATCCTGCTCTTCCAGGAACAGGTACTGCTGATCGCGAATCAGTATGCTGGGCTCTCACTGGCCGAGGCGGACGGCTTCCGCCGCGCCATGTCGCACGCGCGCGATCCCGAGGAGATGGCGGCCATGCGCGGCCGTTTCGTCTCAGGCGCCATCGCGCGCGGCGAACCAACCGAGGAGGCCATGCGCGTCTTCGACGCCATCAGCGCATACACCGGCTACGGGTTTTGTCGCAGCCACGCGGCTGAATTCGCCAAGACAATCTATGTGACGGCCTACCTCAAAGCGCACTTTCCCGCGCATTATTTGGCAGCGTTTCTGAGCGCGCAACCGGCCGGCTACTTCCCGCCGCATGTCGTTGCCGAAGAGGCGCGACACCTCGGCATCCCCCTCCTGCCAGTGGACATCAACCGCAGCGAAGGACGCTTTACGGTCGAACGCGTGGGAACCCCTCCCAGCCGGTGGGCTATCCGCATCGGCCTGGCCCAGGTGGCGCACGTTGGCGAGGAGCTGGCCGAGGCCATCCTGTGGGAGCGCCGCGATGGGTATCACATCGGCGACAGCGATGCAGAGCGTGATCGGCCATTTACGTCGCTCGGTGATTTCTGCGCGCGTCTACGTCCGCATGGGCTGACCTGGCAGGCGGCGGAAGCCCTGGTATTGGTAGGCGCTTTTGATGGGCTGCGGCCCTCACTCGAACGTCGCCGCCGGCTCTGGCAATTGCATGAGATCTGGCCGCTCGTGGGCGCACGTCAACCAGGTCAGGCAGGACGGGAGCCGCGCGGAGGTCGCGGTAAGCGCAGCAAGCAGGATATGCAACCCCGAGCGGAGCAGTTGACGCTGGCATGGGCGCAGACGGTAGGAATCGAGCGCGTGGGCGACATTCCGGCGCTGCCGATGCTGGATGGGGAGGAGAAGCTGGCGCTGGACTACCAGGTACTCGGCCTTTCGGCGCGTCCGCACCCGATGCGCTATCGGCGCCGCGAGCTCTCTCGGCGCGGTGTCCGCGCCATCGCCGAGCTGGAGACCGTGTCGGAGGGACGGGTTGTGCGTGTGGCGGGTTGGCCGATCTCCGCCCAACGGCCGCCAACCGCGAAGGGTATGGGATTCCTCGTTTTGGAAGATGAATCCGGGAGAATCCCCATCGCCTTTCCACCGAAGCTCGCTGAGCAGATGCATCGCGTGATTCGAAACTCCCGAGTCGTCGCTGTCGTCGGGCGCGTCGAGCGTGTGCGTTGGTACCGATCGTTGCTCGGACTTGATCTCCGCGCCGTGGAGTAAGCGGCAAATTCTGTGTCAGGGATGGGGAGCGCGTCTGCTCAGAGTTGCGCTAAGAGATCCAGGGCCTCGGCCAGGTCCCGTTCGACGGTCCGCGGGCTGATGTTGTTCAGATACGCGCAAACTCGCTTGTAGGGCCAGCGATCCTCCACGGCCAGACGCACGATTTGCCGTTGTCGCGGACGCAGGAGGTCAATGGCGGCGCTTAGTTGCGCACGGGTCAGGATCCGCGTGGTGCCGTCGGGCCGCAGGAAAGACAGCGAGGTATCAGCTTCAGAACGCGGGACCGCGCTCAGGAACTCTTTGATGAGTTGCCGCGCCTGGAAGCGCACCCACTCCGGTGTGATGATGTCGGGTGTCGTGCCGGGAAAGCGCAACGCCAGGGGATCCAGCTCAAACGTGTCGTCCGCGCTTAGCTCTAAGACATCTGGCGGCGCCGGTTCTCGTGCATCTGCACGAGCATCAGGACGGTTGGTCCGCGCCGACCCCGCGTTCAATGGCGCTGGCGTTTTCTCAGACCATACATGGGCGCGCCTCTGCCCGTCGCTTTCATCCATTGGCGCGCCCCTTTCATTTGTCGAGAGCAGAGCCTTTGGAGGCAGCCCTCAGGGCAGGCTCTACCGTACGAGATACAATAGAACATTTGAACTATTCATGTCAACTCCGCGGATGCTGGCTACGAGGGATCGGACGCCGTAGGTCAATGGGATGATTGCTCCGCGCACTCGGCCCGAGATGCGAGTCTTTCAGGGTTGTTAATTACAGCAGGGGCAGAGCAGAGCAAAGTCAATAGCCTCGCTGCGTCTGTCTCAAGCCGAACACCTTGTTCCGGGTATCCGTCAGGAGAGGCTAGCACATCCGGTCTACAGCGGAAAGGGATTATCCCGGTTGCTGGCTGTACTCTTCGTCGGTGACGTGCTCGCCCCAGGTTGCGCTGTTGCCCTGGCCATCCACTTCGAGCATCGCCAGGTGGGTCATGAAGCGGTTGGGGGCGGCGCCGTGCCAGTGCTCCTCACCCGGCTCGAAGAAGACGCGGTCACCGGGACGGATCACCTCAATTGGCCCACCGCGACGCTGACAGAGGCCGACGCCCTCGGTGACGTAGATCGTCTGGCCGTTGGGGTGGGTGTGCCAGGCCGTGCGGGCGCCCGGCGTGAAATGAACGCTGCTGGCGCTCAGCCGCGAGCCAGCGGACGGTGTCGCGACCGTGTCGATGTATACCGTGCCGGTGAACCAGTCGCTTGGCCCGGCGTTGGTCGCGAGAGAATTCCGGGTGATCTGCATGGTGTCTCCTTTCAGAAGCGTGGCACGAGCTTGAGCGTCGCGGCTCGCGCTTGCGGGGTGAGGGTGGTGCCGACGATGCTTGCGGCGTAGCGGCGGTATTTGCTTCGGTACGCGGCATCAATCTGATTTTCGATAGCGTCGGCGGCGTCTACGTCCACGAAGGTGACGTCTTTCTCGACACCGCCAGCCGCGATGTGGCCCTCGTGGCGCGCCTGGGTCGCGCGGAACCATGAGGCGGTACGCCCGTTCACCGAGCGGACGTAGAGGTCGTCTCCACTGCGGACAACCCAGATCGTCACCGGGTGTCGTAGCGTGCCATCCTGCCTGAGCGGGGCCATCTCCAGCTCTTCCGCCGCTCCGATCCTGCTAAGCTCGTCATTAGTCCATGTTGCCATAGATGTGTCTCCTTATGAGCGCAGCAGCGCCTTGATGGCGCGGCGCTCGTCCATGGCCCGGTAGCCCGCCGCCGCCTGCTCCAGGGGCAGCTCCAGGTCGAAAACCTTGCCGGGATTGATCTTCCGGTTGCAGATCAGCTCGATCAGCTCGGGCAGGAAGCGCCGGACCGGGGCGGGACCGCCGTGCAGGTGCACGTGCGAGAAGAAGAACTCCTTCCCCGGAATCGCCACGTCGTGGAGCACGCCGACGAACCCGACGTGGCCGCCGGGCCGCGTGGAGCGAATGGCTTGCATCAGCGATTCCTGGGTGCCGACCGCCTCGACGACCGAGTGCGCTCCGAGCCCGTCGGTGAGCTCCTTGATCCTGGCTACCCCCGCGTCGCCGCGCTCGGTCACGATGTCGGTCGCGCCGTACTCGCGGGCAAGCTGCTGACGCGGTTCGTGCCGGCTCATCGCGATAATGCGCTCCGCGCCAAGCTGTTTGGCGGCGAGTACGGCGAGCAGTCCGACCGCGCCATCACCGACCACGGCGACGGTCTTACCGGGGCCGGCCTCGGCCGCCACGGCGCCGAACCAGCCGGTGCCGAGCACGTCGGAGGCCGCGAGCAGGCTGGGGAGCAGGTCGTCCGGCGGAAGGTCCGGCGTGGCGACGAGGGTGCCATCGGCGAGGGGGATACGGGCGTACTGCGCCTGGGCGCCGGTAGGGGCACCGGGCTGCCGGTGGATGCAAGACGACTGGTAGCCAGCCTGGCAGATCTCGCAGGTGTTGTCCGAGGCGAAGAACGAGCCGACCACGAACTGGCCGGGCTTGATGGTTCTGACCGCGCTGCCGACCTCCTCGACGATGCCGACGTATTCGTGGCCCATCGGCGTCGGCTGTGTCACCGGGTCGACGCCGCGGTAGGGCCACAGGTCGGACCCGCACACACAGGTGACGGGCAGCCGGATGATGGCGTCGGTGGGCTCGATGATCTGTGGGTCGGGGCGCTCCTCGACACGCACGTCCCGGGGGCCGTACAAGACTGTTCCTCGCATGGTTGCTCTCCTGACTGACGGTGTGGTGACGTTTACTTCGTGCAGGTTTCACCCCCTTGTTCCTCGATTATGCGAACTGTTTCCTGGTCGGCCTGTTCCGATACATCGGCGACCACCACGCTGGCGCCCTCACGCGCGAAGGCCAGCGCGGTGGCGCGGCCGATGCCGCTCCCTGGTGACAAAGGCAGCCTTGCCCGCAAAGCTTCCATTCATATTTTCTGTCATGATCTTCTTTCGTCGCGTCAGGCGATGCGCTCGATGATCAATCCGCTCGTCGCGAGATCCTTCCTTGCAGGAAGGTCCAGCGTGCCTGGCCCAGGCCCGAGCGGCATCTGTCTTGTCTCACGCTAATCATAGACACCCGCGAGCGCAGGAGGGTAGAATGATTGTTGACTATTATTGCGTGATTCTGCAAAGTAGCATGATGGGTGCCCACAAAGAGATATGGAGAGACACGGTGGTTCCGATGGCCGTGATGACCCATCAGCAGGCAGAGCGCCAGCAGGCGGAACGAGAGGCACAGCGCGTGCACGCCCAGCGCGACGAGCTGGCTGAGCGGATCGCGCGGCTGATGCGTCGGCCGGGACTGGCCGGCTGCCATCGCCGACGCGCCTTCCAGACGACGCAGCGTAATACCGTGGCCGAACTGGCACCGGATCTGGTCCGGCGTGCGTTTACGGCGAGCGCATCGAACCAGCTGTGGATTGCCGATATCACGTACGTGCCGACCGGGGAAGGCTCCTCTATCTGGTAGTGGTGCTCGACGTGTTCAGCCGCCGCGTCGTTGGGTGGTCCATAGCGGATCACCTGCGCGCCGAGTCGGTGGTGGGAGCGTTGGAGATGGCGATCTGGAATCGGCGGCCTGGCGAGAGCCTCATCCGCCATTCCGACCATGGCTGTCAGTACACCTCACTCGCCTTTGGCCAGCGCTGTCAGACGATGGGGATCCGCTGCGCGGTCGGCGACTGTTACAATACGCGATGGCGGAGCGCTTCTTCGCTACGCAGGAGTGTGAGTTGCTCGCCCACCGGTCGTTCCGCACCCATGCCGGGCACGTATGGCGCTCTTCGAGTACATTGAGGGCTTCTACAACCGCCAGCGCAGGCATTCGGCGCTCGGCTACATCTCGCCAGACGCCTACGAAAGAGAGTACGCTCAAACATCGGTTGCCGCCTAGCCATTTACCGTCCACCTAACTGGAGTAACTTCACCGCCGTCGCTGTCAGGCGGACGTGCATGTGATTCCCCGTCAGGGCAAGACGTTGCGACGGACTGGCGTGTGGTTCGGCGTCTGCTGTACTCTGTGAGGCTGGCTTGCCCTCACAAAGCGGCCAGCAATACCCGCATCGGCCATAGATGAGACAGTGCATACATAGGTCAAGGAAGCAGCCATGCCGGGCGAGGACTTCGGCGCACCCGCTGCAGGTGCGCCGTTGGTGTCTTAGCCTGCTAGACCCTCCCACTGCGACGAACCCACCCTCCTGTCGCTTCGCGGCACCGAAAGAGCCGATGCCCGCGGAGAGCCGCAGCGCACCAGGATGTCACAGACTGACAGGAGTTGTCAGTCTGTGATCTGACCGTGAGAGATGTTTCCCGTATCGTGACGCGCTCGTGACAAATCGCCTGTACTATCCTGACAGACCGCACTACCAAATTCGTCATCGAGCGGTCTTACCAGCCGCATCATTCGCGACCGAAGGAGGTCGGATATGTCTCAACGCATCTCTTCAACCGATCGCGCCGCCTACCTCAGTCTGAGCATACTCGGTGTGGTGGGCACGATCCTGATCGCGCTTATCGCCTGCCTCGCAACGAATGGGCTGCCCGTAGCGCGGAGTCACCAAAGCGCCCACTCCACGATCCCCGCCGCGTTACGCCTGTCAATCGTGGCTCAGAAGCCGGGGTCGAGCGTCCAAGGGCCGGCCTACATGCCAACAACCGACCTGGCTCTTCCCGCCCATTCCCTGGTGACGATCACCATCGTGAATCAGGATGCCGGAGACACCTCCTTGACACCTAACTCACCATTCGCCAAGGTGACGGGCACTAGCGGTGGCATGGCCTATCTGGACGGTCAGCCCTACAGGGCGCTCGATGCCAGCAAAGTGGCGCATACATTTACGATCCCCCAGCTCGGCGTCAACGTTCCCATCCCTGGCGATATCCCGCAGGGGCAAAAGACTATCACCGTCACCTTCTCCTTCATGACAGGAAACGCGGGCACCTACATGTGGCGGTGCATGGATCCGTGTGGCAGCAATTCAGACGGCTGGGGTGGCCCTATGGTGATGCCCGGCTACATGCAGGGCACCCTGGCTGTTGAGTAGCGCATAGCTTCTGTGCCGGACTACCCCTTACCTCTCCTGGCCTATTCTAATCTACCCGGCCGGTCACGTGTGGCAAGAACTACGAGCCGCACGTGACCGGCCACGTGTTTACCGCATATCTTCCTGTATCGTTGCCACTCCGCGAGGCGCGTGTCTGCGGGAAGCGATGGCTAGAAATTGGGCGATTCATCTGGAGCGTAACGGTCCGCTGGAGAACTTGACGCAGGGTACTCTTTCTGGCGCAACGCTCTGATAGTTTGCACGGTGAGGATCGCGCAGCCCAAACCGTAAAAGACCCCAGCGCACCCCCCGAAGAGCGCCATCCCATAATCATGCGCGATGCCATTTCTGACCATAAGCCAGAAACAAGCACCGGTTAGCACGTAGCCTCCAGCCAGGATTACAAGGCCCACGGGAGAACCACGGCGAAATGATGGGTACACGCGACCACGTCCTTCTGTGCTCAAGCGCGGAGATGCCTGAAACGAGAAAAACGCAAGGCGTTATTTACACACTTGCGTTTCTTGCTTGGGGCGGACCCGACGGGATTCGAACCCGCGAGCTCCGGCGTGACAGGCCGGCGTGCTAGGCCGCTGCACTACGGGTCCACGCCCACACCAGTAGTTACCGGCGCGGCATGGCAAACTATATCACAGACCGAGCGCCTGTGTCAACACGAGCGGCGCCCGCATCCGGGCGAGCCGTGCTACCCCCGTAGCCGTATCGTATCCCCCGGACGGGCCAGTACGAACGGTGGGCACTTTGACACGGGGCAACCGGCGGGCTACGATGCCAGGCGTCGCGTGCTGGCTGCCGACGACGGCGTTCCGTGGCGCGGCGAGGAGGACCTACCATGAGTCAGGGACCAACGCATCACAGCGGCCACACGACGCACTCCACGACCAACCAGGCAGGTCATGAGCTGAAGCATCTGGCGGCCGATGAGCATAAAGTTGCTCGTGGCGCGCGTAAAGTGGACAGCACAATCTACATGGGCGAGGTGCTGGCGAGTGGCAACCCCAAGCGCATCGAGCGCTATTTCCTGCGCAAACTCGCCTACAAGCTCTTCGGCAAGTTCATGGGTAAGACGATCAACCGGATTTAGCTCGTGGTTTAGCGCGGGTCTTCCGCTGTCATTGCGTAGATCAGTGTATCGCGGAGCACGCCATCGTAGGCGATGCTATCGCGGCGCAGGCGCCCTTCCAACACGAAGCCGGCGCGCGCCGCGACGGCGGCGCTGCGGGCATTGCGAGCGTCGCACCGGATGAAGACACGCTGTGCGCCGAGTGCCATAAAGGCATACTCGCTGAGGAGCTTGACCGCCTCAGTGACGTAGCCGTGGCCTTCGGCTTCGCGCCGAAGCCAATAGCCCACCTCGAATGCGGGAATGTTCCAATCGCGTGGATGGAGTCCGCTGCTGCCGACGAAGCGCCCGCTGGCGAGATCCCAGAGGCCAACTGGAAAGTCTTCTCGCAGCTGCCAGTGCGCGATACAACGGTTGACGAACTCCTGTGCCTCCTCAACCCGCTGATAGTGGGCCGCAAAAGGCAGCCAGGGCAGCAAGTAGTCGCGAGATTCGCTGATCGCCTGGAAGACATCACTGGCGTCGGTTTCACGATATGGGCGTACGAGCACACTCTGACCGCGCAGCTCATCAAACATGGGCCGAAGTGTGGGATATGGATGTGTGACCATCAGGTGAAAGCTCTCCATATCTACGGGTGTGCGGCGGCGTGATGGTCCAGATCAGTGCGCGCAAAGATGAGGGTATCGCTGAGCGTTCCATCCGAGCCTCGCCGCGCATTGCGCAGGTGTGCCTCGCGTACAAATCCCGTCCGCTCCGCAACGGCAGCGCTGCGTGTGTTGCGAGCATCGCAGCGAATCTCCACGCGGTGCGCATCGAATGTCGTAAAGAGGTATTCCATGAGTACACGCACCGCCTCGGCCACATACCCTTGACCCTCGGCGGACGTGCGCAGCCAGTAGCCGATCTCGAAATAGCTGACCTCCCAGTTGCGCGGATGGAAGCCGATACCGCCCAGAAGAGCACCCGATTGCCGGTTGAAGATGCCTGCGTCGAAGTCATCGCGCAGAAGCCAGCGGGCCTGCATGCGGGCGATGGTATCGCGCGAATCGTCCACAGCCTGGTACGTAGGCACCCACGGCAGCCAGCGCTCGATACGCTCACGCGATTCTACGATGGCCGCGAAGTGCGCCTCGGCATCGCCCGGCTGAAATGGCCGTATGCGGATACGGTCGCCATCGAGCGCGTCGAATATGGGGATCTGAGTGCGATGCTTGGGCAAAATCACGAACGAGATCTCCTAACTCTGTGAGCCGCGAAGGAGCGATGCGCCTGGAACCAAATCGCCGTCGAGGTCGTCTACCACGATGTTGTATCTCCGGCACGCCGCCGCCGGAAGCCAGTATGTCACAGGAGCTACGCAAGATCATGGATCGTCAATGACCTATCGTACGGCGCAAGCATGTTATAGCACATCAGAATCGGTCGTTTGTGGTGGCGTGGAGTGGGGCGCTGGCGCCCACCTTCACGGTGAAGGTGGGCTAACGCCGCATTCTCTGTCGCGTCGTGGCTGGCACCCCGCGTTGGCTGCTATAATGCGGGGGTATTGCGATGGCCCGCGCTCATGGCTGATGCGCGGAGGCGAAGCCGCGCCAACGATCAGCGCGGACGGAGGTCACGGAAACGATGGGCAAGCTCATTGAGAGGCTGCATGAGATTGGTCAGGGCACGAGCGCTGGCTTTGGATTTATGAGTTCTGCGCGAGCACAGGCGCGCGCGCCGCGCCCGGCGGCGATTCTGGTGGCAGTGGGAACCGGCGACAGCACCGCGGCTGAAGCGGCGGTCAAGAACGGCGCGGATGGCATCCTGCTCACTGCCTGGCGGCCAGGAACGGACGTGTCGAAGATCGTGGCGACTGCTGGGTCAGGCGGCGCGATATGGGGCGTGGAGTATGACGGCGAGGGTGAGGATGCCACTGGCGTGCTGCACGCCGCGCTCGACGCGGGCGCTGCGTTCGCCGTCGTCGGACCCGCCACGCCGGCCAGCGTGCTCTTTGAAGATGTAGAGAAGCTCGATCTGGTCGTGACAGTGGATCCACCTACGACAGAGCTGGAGCGCGTGCTCTTGCGGGCGGAGAATTTGCTACCCGCGCAGGCGGCGCTGATCCGCGCTCATTTGGCATCCGCCGGTCTGGCGAAACTGACGGTAAGCTCTTTCGCGCGGTTGAAGCTGCTCTTTGAGGCGTTGCGCTTTCCAGCGCTGGTGACGCTGGCGGATGTTCCTTCGCCCACCTACGTTCGTATGCTGGTCAGAATGGGCGCGGATGCCCTTGTGTTGCCGGGCGCGGGCGCGAGCGGTGAGAAGCTGGGTCCTCAGGTAGCGGCGCTGCGGGCAGAGCTGGAGAAGACCCCCGCGCGTTCCGATGAGCGCGAATCGGTGGCGATTGGGGGACTGATGCAGGTGGGCGGGCAATCACCCGCGCCGAGCAAACCGGAGCCCGAGCCTGAAAAAGAGTAGCCACGCCGCTCGCGGCCGGAGCAATGAAACCCTTTCGTGAATCGAGGGATGCCTCCATTGGTCACTCCCATAGGACAGATAGGTGCGGCCTCAGCGCGAGTATGATACACTCGCGCTGAGGTGTGGCGCCCAAGGTTGACGATTGGGCGCCGTAGTGTTGCCGTGTACATGCGCGGAGAAGGATACGGGAGCGCGCGATGTACCACGTGGAAGGCAGAGGTTGATGGGCATGTCGGACTGGGATGAGGACTCGTGGGGACGGGGCCGCGGCCCCCGCGAAGGCCGCGCGGGCGGTGATGCGCGTCCTGACCGTCGGGCACCCGAGCGTCCGGCTCGCGGCGCTTCATCCTGGGAAGCCGAACGCCCTGAGCGGAGCGGACGCGGTCTCGTTCGCGAGCGCGATGCCGGCCCGCGCGCATCGTCAAGTGACTGGGATCGCCCAGGTGGCTCGCCACGCGGCGATGGCCAGGGCAGTAGTCGCGGCGGCCGGCGGTTTAACTACGACGATGACCGCGGTGGCAGCCAGGGCCGCGCTCCCCGCGACCGCTACGACGATATGACCGATGGGCGTGATAACCGCTCGCCACGCGGCGCTCGACCTCCCTCGCGCGACGATAGGGACGCCCGCGACCGGCGGCCCGCGCCGGGAGGACCGGCTTCACGCGGCGGACCTACCCCCCGTGGCGGTCTCTGGGACGATGAAGAGATGCAACGGCGTCGCCGACCCGACGGCAGCGATCCCCGGGCGCGCTCCGCCGGCCGTATTGACCCGCGTGACCCCCGCGCCTTGCGCAGGGGATTGATAGACACGTCCGCGCAGCTGGCCCCACGACCAAAAAAAGCTGGGTTCGGCTTCGGCAAGGCGATACTTATTATTCTGCTGATGTTTTTGGTCGGCGCGGGTGCGGCCTACGGGTACTTCCGCGTGAGCACGCCAGCCGTGCGCGGCCCCGCATCGAGCAATCCCGGAGCGACCCCGGCATCCACCACATCTGGCGCGGGAACGACACCGAGCGCCTCACCGCATAGCAATGTGCCAGCAGTGCATCCGTACTATGTTGTACTCTAAGGCGTACGTGAGGTCACGGGATTTGCCTCGTGCACAGTAGCGCGAAAGAGTACGGGTTCATTATGGGGGACACATCACCGCTGGAAGAGCGTCTGCGCGACGACGCGAGAGCCGCGCAGCGCGATCGCGATCAGGTGCGCCTGGATACGCTGCGCCTGGCCCTGAATGCGTTTCATCAGGAGGAGGTCGCGCGCACGGATGCGAAGCATCCGCATCACCGGCAGGCGTTGACCGAGCCTGATCGCCACATCATCGTGGAGAAACAGATCAAGCAGCGCGAGGAAGCCGCCGCCATCTATCGTAAAGCCGGGCGTGATGAGCTGGCGGAGAAGGAAGAGCGCGAGGCGTTTCTGCTCAAGGCTTATCTACCCGCGCGGATGTCTGATGACGAGCTGCGAGCGTTGGTGGCTGGCCTGGTAGCGGAGCAGGGCAAAGACTTCCGCAAGGTGATGCCAGTTGCCTCACGTGAGACCAAGGGTCGCGCTGATGGTCGCCGCGTGCAGGAAATCGTGCGCGAGCTGACCGCGTAGAGGCCAGCCCATGCGATTCGAGATAACGCCGGACGTCTTCGAGCGGCTGCCAAACCTGCGTGTCGCGGCAGCCGTAGCGACTGAGATCAACAACCAGATCGAGCGGCCCACTGTCGCGATGTACTGGCGCTCGGTCTGGGAGTCGGCGGCTGTAGCGGCGCAATTTGGTAACGCGCAGTCGCATCCGCTCATTAAGCCCTGGCGCGATTCCTTTCAGCGGATGGGCGTCTCGGGCAAGCAGTTCCCCAGCTCTGTCGAGGCGCTGCTGCGCCGGGCGCTTAAGGGCGGCGCGCCGTTTTTTATCAATCCGCTGGTGGACTGGTACAACGCCGTTTCTCTGTGGCATTATGTCCCGGCGGGCGGTTTCGATCTCGCTGAGGTGACAGACCCACTTGAGCTCCGCGTGAGCCGCGCCGGGGATACTTTCACTGCGCTGGACGACGACCAGGCGCTGGCGGTGCCGCCGGGCGAGGTGTCCTATGCGGCGGACGCGACGATATTGACGCGGCATATCGTCTGGCGACAGGCAAAGACGGCCTTGATTACGCCCTGGACAGGCGATGTGGTGTTGGTTTCAGAGGTGCTCGCCGAGCTTGGCCCCGACGCGCCCATCGCTGTCGCGGACGATTTCGCGCGCGGACTACGAGACTACTTCGGCGTAGCCTCAAAGACGTGGGTGTTGGATCCGGCGCAGCCCACGATTGCGTGGTGAGGCTCCCATGCGCAATGACCTTTCATTCTCCGCTACCTACGGCGACGCGCTCCGCGCCGGAGTTGGCCTCCTCCGCGAGGCCAATGCTACTCAAACGCCCGACCTCGATGCGCAAGTGCTCCTCACGCATGTCACTGGCGCCACACGCGCGGTGCTCCTTGCCTTCCCTGAGCGTCCACTCACCCATGAACAGGCTAGTGCATATGCCGCGTTAGTGCGTCGCCGCGCCGACCGGGAGCCTGTCGCCTATCTTACCGGTCACCGTGAGTTCATGGGCCTCGATTTCCTCACCGACGCTCGCGTTCTCATTCCCCGACCCGAAACCGAACACCTCGTCGAAGCCGCACTGGCGGAGATCCGAGCTCGCCTGGATCACGAAGAAACGCCTGTCATCGCCGATATTGGCACAGGCAGCGGTGCCATCGCGCTCTCCCTCGTCGCGCTAGAGCCGCGTTTGTCTCGTGTCTACGCCACCGATGTCTCGTCCGCCGCCCTCGCTCTCGCCGCCGAAAATGCCAGCCACCTTGGCGTCGCGAGCCGCGTCACCTTCCTCCAGGGCGACCTGCTCGATCCGCTCACTGAGCCGCTCGACGTGCTCCTTGCCAACCTCCCCTACGTCGCCCCCCGCGATGCTAGCATCCTCGCCCCCGATGTCAGCCGCTTTGAGCCGTCCCTCGCTCTCTATGGCGCCGAGGACGGCTTGGGCCACCTGCGCCGCCTCTTCGCACAGGCGGCCGACCACCTTCGTCCCAGCGCTACTCTGCTCCTCGAATTCGGCTATGACCAGCGTACCGCGGTCGAAGCGCTCGTCCGCGCCACATTTCCGCGCAGCACCATCCACATCGGCGCCGATTACGCCGGCTGGGACCGCTACGCCGTCATCCATCTCGATACAGCCATCCGGGTATCTGAGACGCCTACACCGCCGTCGGGCCAACCGCCGGATTAGGAAGCGACGCCGAGGCGAATGCGCGGCTTCCATGTTTGCAGCTTCCAGACGTGCGATGCTACACTGCATGAGTAGCCGTGGTGACCGGCATACCGTCCCCGTATTTCCTTGGCGGTCGCATGAATGAGGGCACTTCACCATGAGCAGCGAGCTTCACGACTTCGGCCGCGCCCAGCTCTTTGACGCGGAAGCAATTGGAGAGCCTGGCAATCGGCGCTTTCGGCTCTTTGCGCGCAGTCCTGGAGGGACCGCTGTGCTCTGGGTGGAGCGAGAGCAACTCGAAGCGCTCTCTCTTGCCGTGGATCAGATGCTTGCTCAAATCCAGGGCGGTGACGTGCTTCGCCCGGAAGCGCTGGCTGCTGTACCGGAGGTCCCTGGCGCGCCATCCGACTTCCCCGACGATCCTGATCTTGAGTGTCAGGTTGCCGGCATGCAGATCGGTTACGATGAAGACCATGACATTATCCTCGTCCGTGTCACACCTGTGGAGCTTATCGAGCAGGACGGCGAGATGATCGTTCGCGAGGATGCCGAACCCGTCTTCTCCATCCTTATCAGTCGCAACCAGGCCACCCGCCTTAGCTCCCATATCGTCGGCATTCTCGCCAGTGGGCGTCCGCGCTGCCCATTCTGTGGCCGGCCCATGCAACCGGGCCACGTCTGTGAAAAGCAGAACGGCTACCATCCAGTCGGCTTGAATTGATCGCGCTGCCCGATGATGGTGTCGGGCAACTGGGAATTGTGACGCGATTCTCAGAATTACCAGCGCCCCATCGCATATACTAAGGGGGGCTTGGCGCCGCCAGTGGGTTGTCTTTTGCTCTTCGCGGCGCCCAGGCGGGAGCGAGGTGGTGGCATGGCACGCACACTCTACCGTATCTACCTCTACGGCGTATGGCTCCTCCTCATGATCTTCGTTACTGTAGCAGTAGGCGTCGTGCTGGGCACGTTGCTCGCGGCCTCACCACTCAATGGCCCCTCCCAGACTACTCTGACTGGCGCTGTCATCACACAACAGATCGTCCTCGCGCTGCTCGCCGTCATCATTGCTGGCTCACTGGGTGGCCTACACTACTGGCTCATCCGCCGCGATATCCGTGACGATCCCAGCGCCGCGTCTGGGCCTGTCCGCGCGCTCTTCCTCAACGGTGTCGAAGCCGGCAGCGTCCTTGTCGGTGTTCCAATGATCGCTAACGCCTTTGCTTCACTCGCGAATCCCTATTCTGGAGGAATCGCCAACCTGGTTGCCGGCGGCCTCGTCGCGCTCGGCCTCTTTGCCTTGCTCGAAGCCGAGCGCCGGCAGTTCAGCGTGGCGCCGGGCGCGGCCATTGTCTTCCAACGGCTCCATCTCTATGGTATCCAGCTCGTTCTCCTATTCATCGCCGCTTCGTTCTGGCTCAACGCCATTGATACCTCCGCCACCGTTATCTTCGTCAATGCTGGACTGCTGACGAGTGGTTGCGGGTCAGGTGGCATATGCGCTGGGGCGCCTGAGCTTCTGCCTAATCTCGTCTGGCTTTGGGCTGGCGCTGCTGTCGTCACTTTGGCCATCGTGGGCTATGGCTACCTCTCTCGCCACGATGGCCGCTCGGTCATTCGCCTCGTGATGCACTACGCCGCGTACACTTTCGGACTCATTTTTGTGATCGTAGCGGTGGATGAAGCGGCGTCGCTGCTAGTTTCGCTCATCCAGAGTCAGACTGTCACCGCGAGCGACTTCCTGCTCCGGTACGAGTTCATCGCGCCAGCCACTTTTGGTGTCCTGGCTGTCGCCGTCTATGCCAGCTGGCTTGCCCGCGATGCGCTGCGCGATACTGACAGCGCCCAGGCTCTGGGCTTGACCACAATGGCCGTAACGATTGCCGTTCTCGCTGTTCCGTTCTGGATCGGTTGTGCGCTTCTTGCCTACAATCTGCTCATCAGCGTTTCTCCCGCCATTCCCCGCCCATCGGCTGACCAGTGGACCAGCGCCGTCGCGTTGCTGATCGCTGGCATAGGATATATTCCTTTCTCTCTCCGCATGCGTGTCCTGGCGCGCCGCTACACCCCCGCGACGGCCCGGCGTGGTCTGGTTTTCGCGCTGCTTGGCGCGGGTACCCTCACCGCCGCGGCTGGCCTTGTGGTCATGCTCTACGCTATCGTCACCAATGTCGTCGGTGCGGCGTTGGACAACTGGCAAACCATCGCCCGCGGGGGCGGCGTAACGCTCCTCATCGGCGTCATCGTTTCCGGCATCTACTTCAGTCGCGTCCAGGTGGAAGGCTGGTTCCACCGTGCCGCTCCCGTCGCTCTGCCGGCCGCCGGCTCGCCGGAGGCGCCGTCTCCGGTAGCCGTCACAAGCACGGATCACGACATCGAGGACGTTCTCGATGCCGTCCTCGCAGGCAGACTCACACGTGATGAAGCCGCTGCGCGCCTACGAGGCTTGTCGGTGTCTCGAATCTGATGCGCCCAGCGCGATATTCGCCGCTTGAAATGCTCCACGCGGTTTGGAATCAGCCCGGGCTGGATGGTATACTACGCCCGACCCTCAATGACGAGGGCGATAGCGTCTGCTACCACACCAGAACAAGACCGCGAGCTGGGTGCTCCGCTGGGCCGCTGTTCGCGCGCCCGGCATGTGTCCGCACACTCTTCGCGGTGACACGAAGCGTTAGACACAGGAGACACTACATGGCGATGACGCGCGTGAAACGACCGACACTTGCGGATCTCGAGCTCAGCACCGGCAAGCGCACCCGTCTGCACCGGCTGCTCTACAAGTTTGGACCCGCCAACGGTACGCTGCTCTTCCTCCCGATTGACCAGGGATTGGAGCATGGACCTCGCGATTTCTTCCCTAATCCGCCTGCCAAGGATCCCGAATTCCAGCTACGTTTGGCCAAAGAGGGGAATTTCTCAGGCATTGTCTTCCAGATCGGCATCGCTGAGAAGTACATGCAGAAGTATGCGGGCGACGTACCGCTGGTCCTGAAGCTGAATGGCAAGACCGAGATCCCCTCTGATAAGCAGCCCATCTCCCCCGTCATTGCCTCCGTCGAAGATGCCGTGCGCCTCGGCGCCGACGCCGTCGGTTACACCCTCTACGTCGGCTCGCCGTTGCAGGCCGACGACTTCGAGCAGTTCCGCAAGGTGCGCGAAGACGCCGACCGCTTCGGCATGCCTATCATCGTGTGGGCATATCCGCGCGGCGAAGCGATAGATGCCAAGGGCGGTCGCGATAGCTTCTACGCCGTAGACTACGCTGCTCGTGTTGCCAATGAGCTTGGCGCCGACATCGTGAAGATCAACGTGCCCAGAATCAATGCGGAGAAGGACGCCAGCGCTCCGAAGCCTTACAACACCATGCAAATCTCCACCGAAGATGCCGTGGCACAGGTCATCGAGTCTGCTGGCCGCGCGCTCGTTCTCTTCAGCGGCGGCGAGATGCAGGGCGAAGGCGATGTCATCCATAAGGCCCGTGTGGGAATGGATGGCGGCGCGACTGGCCTCATCTTTGGGCGCAACATCTGGCAGCGTCCCTTCGATGAAGCGCTGACGCTCGCCAAACAAATGAGCGAGATGTTGAAGGAGTACGGCGCGTAGCTGTGTTCCGCTGACCGCCAATAAAGGGCGCCAGCCGTTGTGGTTGGCGCCCTTGTCTGTCGTTACCATGCGGTTTGAGACGCCGGATATCCTACTGGCAGGTACATTCATTGCCTATGCCTTGTATACTGGTGCTGTCATCGTGTGCGCAAGGTGGTGGCGTGCAGAGATAGGTTGGCAATCATCAGGCATCTGGAGATAACCCGTATGGAATCGATTCGTGTAATGATCATAGATGAGCATCCACTGTTCCGCCAGGGATGCCGGTGGGCGCTCGAAGGCGCGGGCGACTGCGTCGTCGTCGCGGAAGCCTCTGAGAGCCGCGCCGGCCTTGATCTCGCCAAGCAGCACACTCCCGATGTCGTCTTGATTGATGCGCTGCTCTCGACGAACGATGCCCTGGAGCTGGCCCGCCAGCTACGTCATTCCTCGCCGCGTGTCGCCATCATTATGCTGACCGCGTTTGAAGAAGAAGAACAGCTCTTCCAATCCATGAAGCTCGGCGCGGCGGCGTACCTGCTCAAGGGTATTTCGCCCGACGAGCTGATTGACGCTGTGCGCAAGGTGAGCCAGGGTATCTACATCATCAATGATAATGTCCTCTCGCGTCCCACCGTGGCCAATCGGGTGCTGCGCACCTTCCGTGAGATTACCGCCGAAGAGCCGCCGGAGGTGCAGCCGCTCTATTCCCCACTCTCAGGTCGTGAGATTGAGATCCTCGACTACATCGCCCGAGGCAACAGCAATAAAGAGATTGCGAAGTCGCTCAAGATCAGCGACCAGACCGTCAAGAATCACATTACATCCATTCTCAAGAAGCTTTCCGTGAACGACCGGACTGCCGCTGTCGTGCATGCGCTCAAGCACGGCTGGATCAAAATGGATGCCGAGTGAGTCCGGTTCGGGGAAGTGGTGGTGACACGCCTGGATGAGACGCGCCAGGAGGAATATCGGGGCGAAAGGAGCTTGGTAGGTGTCGTCCAACTACAATAATTACCCCGGTCTACCGCCGCTCGATGGGCAGCGTGATGACGATGACCAGGCGCATGCCCAGCCTCCTGGCGTCCACGCACCATCCGCGCGCCCCTGGCCGCCCGTCCCACCGTCCGGTGGCTACGTGCCTGGCGGACAGTCCGAACCCTGGTCGGCCAGTGCTGTTGGCGACACAAATGTGCTTTCCCCCGGCTTCACCGGACAGTATGCCGCCGCCCCTCAACAGACAAGCTCCTGGGCCGCCGTCTCGGCGAGCGTAGAGAGCACGTTGCCGTCAAATGGTCAGCCGCCCGGTTTCCGCGACGCGCCCGCCACCAACGCTTCCTCGATGAATTGGGCCACCGAAAGTGATCTCATCGAGTCCTGCCAGGTCGAGTACGACAACATAAGCCACGAGCTCGACGAGCTGCGCATGCTCCTCACGCAATCCGGTAAAGAGATGGAGAAGCTGAACCAGCGCAAAGTGTTGACGGCAGCTCAGGTCCGTGAAATCGAGGAGCATTTGGAGCTGCATTCGCGGCAGGAAATTCGCGAGAAGTATCTTGCCGCCGCCGAAGCGGAGATGCGCGCCTTCATGATTGGTGAGCAGCGCGAGCAAATGCAATCCAAAGCCCACACCTACGAGCAGTATCTCGACTTCCTCCGTCGAACAGTAGATGTGCTTCAGGCGGCGCCCGCGCCCGCCAGCGGCGCCTCGTCGTTGGCCGGTTCAGGGGGCAATGGTCCAAACGGCCAGGCCGCCCCAGCGTGGCCGGCGTTACCTGATATTCCGACGACGGCGCTTGTCAATCCCGCGGCGTCCAGTGTCGTCTCGCTCTCCGCCGTCATGCCCGCGCTCAGCAGCCAGCTTGACGCCGTGACACGCATGATTCAGGCGCAGGAGGGCATTCGCGAGCGTGTCGCCCAGCGCCTCCACGATGGCCCAACGCAATCCCTCGCGAACGTCGTGCTCACCGCTGAGATCTGCGAGAAGCTTGTCCAATCGGACCCGCGCCGTGCGCTCAGCGAGTTGGGGAACCTGAAAGTGCTGGTGAATACGACGCTGCAAGAGACTCGCAAGTTCATCTTTGAGCTTCGCCCCATGACGTTGAACGATCTGGGTCTGGTGGCCACGCTACGCCGCTACACGGCAGATACGGCGGCCAGGTATCAGGTGCGGATTCCGCTGGCCGCTCCCCAGGGCGAGCGGCGCATGCCGAAAGAGGCCGAGGTCGCAGTATTCAGGGTCGCTCAGGAAGCTATTCTCAATGCCGTCACGCACAGCCGGGCCACCATCATTCAGGTATTGGTTGCCTGGCCGCCAGACGGGTTCGTGCTCGTGGTGGAAGACAATGGAGTGGGCTTCAATGTCGAGCAGGCATTGGCGCGCGCGATCAATCGCCAGACGATTGGTATCACGAACATGCAGGAACGCGCGGAAATGTTGGGCGGATGGCTCAGAATCGAAAGCACACCAGGTCATGGTACGCGCATTGAGCTATCCTTCCCCAGCGCTCAGGATCAGGCTGACAAGACTTTTGGGGCAGTGCCACGTTACTAGGCGCGACGGCCTGCGTTTAGCATTCGGAAGCGGATGTTGAGGGTAGTGTATCTTCGGATACGCAGCCAGCACGATCTGCGTGGAACGTGGTCCGCGAGCGCGGTTTGGCGGAGCTGCCGCCCAAGTCCGCTCGCTGGCCAGACCCAAATGATACTGTCCCTTTAGTGCGGGGCCGGTGGCCGCTAAACGCCGGCATGGTCTGTTACCTCCATTGGTGGGGGTTTATGGGGTGGCGCGTGGCGTAGAGGTGATCAGAACATGCACCGTAGCTCGCGGCGCGTCGCATTATTGTTGAGGCACAGGGGGAATCTCCATGCTGGATCGTATGTTTGGCCGTAATCGCGGCCAGGGACTCGTCGAGTACGCGCTTATCATCGCTCTTGTCGCCGTTGTGGTTATCGGCACCCTTATCCTGCTTGGCCCGCAGATCGCTTCTATCTTCAACAACATCCACAACAACCTCTAGTCGTGCGCGAATTGTCCGTGTTCGCCATACCACCACCCGATAGCGTGTTGGTGTGGCGAATGCGGACGGGCGCGCCACCCCGGCGGCGTTTCTCCGTTGTGTCGCGACGCGGCATCCATTTCGCCTAATCGCGTGATGATCGAGCGCTCGCGCCGTTCCTGCGGTGGGGGCAATTCTATCCTCGCGGACGTCAGCGCGTGCGTCAGGTGTGCTGGTCGTGACAGCGCTCCGCGTCTGCTGCCAGCGACCCCAGGCGTGCTGGCGTGAGGAAATAAGCAGCGCAATTGCCCGGTGGATTCCATTCGCTCGCAATGCTTTTGTGACGTAGTGGCTGACGGTCCCGCTCAAGCGTGAGCGAGGAGCGTATGCCACGCCAACTTCCATGGAGGTTTTCGCGCATGGCTGCTCCAACCCGTGCGCCACGCACCCGCGCGTCGGGTGGGCGTACGCTCATGCTGCTTGGCGTCCTGCTCGCGCTCGCCGCGGGCACTATCGTTATCTACATCGTCAGTCAGGCTACGACGACCGCCAGTCAGATGGTCACGGTTGTTGTGGCGAAGCAGAACATCACATCGGGCATGATCCTTACCGTCGGTCCGACAGACCCGACAAAGAATTTTCTCTCCATCGCGGATGCCTTCGTGGCCAAGCAGGTAAGCACAGACTTTGCCCCGGCGGACTACCAGCCGTTCACGACGCAGGATCAGCTCAACATCAAGCTGAATAACGAAGTCGTCGTCGGCTCGTACTATGCCGGCGACATCCTGCGCACGAACGATTTCACGACGCGCCTTGTCGCCTTGGGCACGGGTGCTTCTGGCAGTATGACCAACATCAATCCCGCGGAGCTCAAGCCAGGTGATGTGCTAGCCGCGCTTAATGTATCGATCCCCAGTGGTACAAAGATCGGCTACGCGCCTGGCGACCACGTGGATATCATCATTATTGCCTGCAACCTCCCGAATTCGAAAGATCCAAATGGCTGTGAGGCGCAGTCGACCTTGCAGGATCTGTACGTGTACGCGGTCAACCCAAGCCAATTGATCGTAGTCGTGACCCACCAGCAGGCGCTAGAGCTCACTTACATCGAACACATTGGCGTTGGGCAAGTTGTCATTCGCAAGCCTGGTGATGATGGCAAAGTCGGCACAACGCCGGTAGACAACGGCACGATTGTGTCGGAGTTCAGCTTCTAAGCCGCAGGGACTTGGAATGCGGGCCGCGGGCGCGAGTGTGACCATTGGGATACACTCTGTGCGAACGGCCCGCATTTCGCGGTATACTGGCGTGCAGCACATTGTAGGTATGGGGACTCGCGCTCAACGAGACCGCACACTCGCGGCTTGTGGCGCCACCTAGTCTCAGGGGTATGTGCGTGATGATGCAGCCGTCGGATACACGTGTCCCCAAGCGGATCCGCTTGCTTATCGTAGATGACATGCCAGATATGGCGCAGAACGTGCAGAAGTTGCTGCACTTCGAGCGCGATATTCAAGTGGTTGGTGTCGCCACGAGTGGGCGCGATGCCCTTGCCAAGGCAGGGTCATTGCGTCCTGATGTCGTATTAATGGATATCAATCTGCGCGACATGGATGGTCTTCAAGCCACCGAGATGATCACTCGCCAGCTGCAAACCTGCGTCGTGATGATGTCCGTGCAGAGTGAGCCGGAATATCTCACGCGGGCGATGATGGTCGGCGCGCGTGGGTATCTCATCAAGCCTTTCACCAGCGATGATCTGATCAACACCGTGCGCACGGCTCATGCGGCCGCCGTCGCGGCGGCCGCCGCGACAGGTTCACGTGGGCCTCAGCCGGTCCGTCCGCAGGGTGACTATCAGCCTGGGCCACAACGCCTGCGTCGTATCGTCGCGGTATACAGCCCAAAGGGTGGTGTTGGGCGCAGCGTCCTCACGGCGAACCTCGCGGTCACGCTGCGGCAGGCCACCAATTCGCGCGTCGTGCTCGTGGATGCAAACCTACAATCAGGCGACGCGCACGTTTTGCTCAACATCAACTCGCCGAACAGCATTGACGATCTGCGTGAGGCCGGCTCGCTCGATCAGGAGATCATCAACGGTGCTGTGGCGCCGCACGAAAGCTCCGGTATCGGCTTGCTTCGTGCGCCCATCGCGCTCGAATCCGCCGAGCTGTTCACGGCGGACGCTATGAAAGCCATTCTCATCGAGCTGCGCGAGCACTTCGACTATCTCGTGGTGGATACCGATACCACTTTTACTGAGGCAACCCTGACCGTGCTTGAGATGGCCGATCTCATTTTGATGGTCACCACCCTGGAAGTCACCACCATCAACCGTGTCGCACAGGCGCTGGACGTCATTGATCGTCTGGGCTATCCTCGCGCGAAGATCAAGCTAATCTGCAATCGGGTAGACGCATTGTACGGCATCCAGCCGAAGAACATCGAGCCTCGGCTGCGCGCTCACTTTCTCTCGCTCATTCCCGAGGACCCGCGCCTTGTCGTGACCTCCGTCAATCGTGGTGTGCCGTTTGTCCTTTCGCATAAGTCGGCGCCGATCTCAAAGGCTCTCCAGACGCTGGCGCTACGCGTCGAAACGCTGTCCTCAAGTCCAGAGTCGGCGCAGCCAGAGAAGAAGAAGTGGAGCTTGCGCTAGCATATCGGGTGCGTAGCCCTGGCGAATGTGGCGTACACTGACGAAAGTCGCACATTGTTGACGCATGCTGGCCCGCTCGATATAGTGGTGATACTCACGTTGTGACATGGCGGGCCTTCGAGCGCGAGCGGTGGGCTGGAGACGAAGTGGACGTGTGCCTTGTCCTTAAAGGAACCGCGTAGTTGAACCGGCACAGGCAGGGGGGCGGCAGTGAGTCTGTTAAGGCGGTTTGAAGAATCTTCCCAGGGTGGCAACGGGCAGGGTGGCGACAATATGCGCGGCCCACTGACAGGGCGAATGAATGGCGGCGGCAATTCATTCTCCGGTAGCCCAGATGGCATCAGCTCACCGGGCGGCGGTGGGCGCTTCAATTCCTCGGAAGCCGCGCCACCTCGTGGTCCTCTCGCCAGCCCTGGCGCTCTGGGGGGCAGCGCCGGCGCGCGCGAAAACGGCTTCTTTGAGCTCAAGCGCAAAGTCCAGAACGCGCTCATTGCCGAGCTGGATCCCAAGCTCGATCTGACGCAGACGGCTCAGGTGCGGCGCAACATCGAGGAGCAGTTCAATCGCATCCTCGACCAACAGGGGATCGTTCTCAACCGTCAGGATCGCAACCGCCTCTTTGAGGCGATTACCGCCGAGATCCTGGGCTTCGGACCCATCGAGCCGCTGCTAAAAGACGACTCCGTGACAGAAATCATGGTCAACGGGCCGCGGTTAGTATATGTCGAGCAACACGGGCGCCTGTACCGGACAGATGTGCGTTTTCGCGACGACGATCACGTCATGCGGGTCATTGATCGCATCATCTCCCCGCTCGGCAGGCGCTGTGACGAGTCACAGCCATATGTTGATGCGCGTCTCCCGGATGGCTCCCGCGTCAATGCGGTAATCCCGCCCATCTCCCTGATGGGGCCGGTGATCACCATCCGAAAATTCTCCAAGACCCCCTTGCAGCCTGAAGATCTGGTGCGCTTCGGCTCAATCACCCAACCAATGGTGGACTTTCTGCGCGCCTGTGTACAGGTTCGCCTGAATGTCATCGTCTCCGGTGGCACAGGCAGCGGCAAAACGACGCTGCTCAACGTGCTGTCCAGCTTCATTCCCGGCGATGAGCGCATCCTCACCATCGAGGACGCCGCCGAGCTCCAGCTGCGGCAGGATCACGTCATTCCCTTGGAAAGTCGCCCGGCCAACATCGAAGGCAAAGGACGTATCTCCATTCGCGATCTCGTCGCGAATGCGCTGCGCATGCGGCCAGACCGCATTGTCGTTGGCGAGTGCCGCGGCGGCGAGGCGCTGGATATGCTCCAGGCGATGAACACGGGCCATGAGGGTAGCATGACGACGGTCCACTCCAACAGCCCGCGCGATACGCTTAGCCGTCTTGAGACGTTGGTACTCATGGCGGGCATGGAGCTCCCCCTACGAGCCATCCGCGAGCAGATCGCCAGCGCCATTCATCTCATCGTTCATCAGGAGCGCATGAAAGATGGCAGCCGCAAAATCACCAACATCAGCGAAGTGCTGCGGATGGAGGGTGACATCATTACGATGCAAGACCTGTTCGTTTTCGAGCAGACCGGCATAGAAAACGGTCGTGTCCTTGGGCGGCTCCGGCCAACAGGCATACGTCCCAGCTTCATGGAGCGGTTCGAGCTTGCCAATATCCACCTCGCGCCGTCGGTCTTCGGCTATGGCGAGAACAATTGGCGGGGGTAGTCGCACACCAATCAGTGGCAAACAGCACGCTACGCGGAATCTAATGACGGTCATCGGCGGAGTAGGCGGATGGCGCGGGTCAGGGAGGTGGCATGGCAATTTTACTCGGCCTGATGATCGGCGGAGGGATCGCATTACTCTTCGTGGGATTGCAGCGTGTGCTTGACACGCAGACCAATACTATTGGGCACCGCCTGGATAATTTCGTCATTCCCGTTCCCGGCGCAATGCCCGATACGAAGTCCCGCCGTGGACGTCGTGATCGCCGCCGGCGCGCGGCGCCAGTCTACGTCCGAGCCGATGACGCGAGCACATCACGCAGCTCCAGTGCCAGATGGTCCCGCGATCTCGCCCGGGCGGACCTCAAGATTACCGTGGGTGAGTTCAAGGTGCTGCGGGTCGTGCTGGCGAGTGTTGGCGGTCTGATCGGCTTTGCCATTCCGGTCGGTGGCCATTTCCTGCTCGGCGTCGTATTTCTGGCGTTTGGCTATTTCGGCCCAGCCTTCTATGTCACCAGCCACAAGAACAAGCGCCAGGGAATGTTCAATCAGCAGCTTGCTGACGTCATTACCTTGATGTCTGGCTCACTTCGATCCGGCTACAGTCTCCTTCAAGCCATGGAGCTTGTCGCGCGTGAGGCGCCCCAGCCTGTTGCGACCGAGTTCGATCGGGTCGTGCGCGAAGTAGGTCTGGGTCTGTCGCCAGAAGAAGCGCTGTCGAATCTTGTCGAGCGTATGCAATCTGAGGACCTGGAGCTGTTGGTCACGGCGATCAATGTGCAGCGTGAAGTCGGCGGCAACCTCGTCGAAGTACTCGATACCATCTCGGCGACGATTCGCGACCGCGTCAAGCTGGTCGGTGAAGTCAAAGTGCTCACCGCGCAGCAACAATATTCCGGGTACATCATCGCGATGCTGCCCGTCGCCCTGGCGCTGCTGCTGGGCGTCATCAACCCTAGCTACATGCTGGGCGTCTTTACCGAAACCACATGGTGTGGGTGGACGATGGCCGGGTGTAGCTTTATTATGATTTTCGCTGGCTTCCTCCTTATTCGCCAGATCGTCAACATTAAGGTCTGAGAGGGAAAAACAGATGTTGCAAGCTCTCAAGCCCGCGATGCCAGCGATCGCGGGTTTCCTCGCCTTTTTCGGTGTGCTCTTCGCCGTTGTTGGCGCGGCGATGCCCGCGAGGAAAGATCCCATCGCGGAACGGCTCGACCGGGTCATCGTGCGGCCACGAACACTTGAAGAGATCGAGATGCAGGCGCCCTTCATGGAGCGTTTCATCAAGCCACTCGCCGGACAGATATCCAAGGTGGTTTCCAGGATAACACCTGCTGGCGCACTGGAAAACACCCAGCACAAGCTCATGTACGGCGGATTCGCGGGCAGGATGCAAGTCTCTGACTTCATGGGAATCAAGGGGCTTTGTACGGTTCTCGGGGCGGGCCTCGCTATCGGGCTCTCGCTGCTTGCCGCAATGAGCAGCATCGTCACGTTCCTGATCATCGTCGTCTTTGGCGCTCTCGGCTACCTGTTGCCAGATCTCTGGCTGCGCGGCCAGATCAGCAAGAGGCGTGATCAGGTGGCGCGGGCCTTGCCAGACGCGATTGACCTGCTGACGATTAGCGTCGAGGCCGGCCTGGGCTTTGACCTGGCGCTGGCTCGTGTCGTGAGCAAGTCCGATAATGCGCTCACGCGCGAGTTTGGTCGTGTTATTCAGGAGATGCGCATCGGCGTGTCCCGTCGCGACGCCTTGCGGGCGCTGGTGGAGCGCACTGGCGTTGATGACCTCAGCACCTTTATCTCAGCCATCATCCAGGCGGAGCAGCTCGGTGCGAGTGTGGCGAATGTGCTGCGCATTCAGGCCGCCGAGATGCGCACACGCCGGCGCCAGCGTGCGGAGCGCCTGGCGCATGAAGCGCCGATCAAGATGCTATTCCCGATGGCATTCCTCATCTTCCCGCCTATCTTCGTCGTCGTGCTTGGTCCGGCGATCCCGAAGATCGTCAAGACCTTCGCGCCGAATGTTCCGCTGTAATTCGGCTGGCTCGCCGCCGCAATCTCTCAGGCGAGACCGCTCTTGACGTGTCTCATCCTGTCATCGTATACTCCGTCCACAATTGAAGAGAGACTGACCGCGGGGACCAGTACCCACGAACCCGATCCGCAGAGAGCCGGCGATTAGTGCGATGCCGGCGTTCGCGGTCGCGGCGAACCCACCCCGCCGGGTGGAAGCGACGAGCTTTCCCGGATGCCCACCGTTACCTGGGCCGCGCATCCCGTCAACGGCGTGCGCAGAGAGTGGCCACGATGTGGCCAAACGTAAGGTGGCACCGCGGGGATACACCCTCGCCCTTCAGATGGGCGAGGGTGTTTTTGTTTGTCCGACACATGAAAGGGAGCTGGCCATGCGCATGACTCGAATGATGCTCAAGACCCAGAAGCACGTTACCACCGAGGCCGAGCTGCCCAGCCACCAGCTCATTCTGCGGGCTGGCCTCGCTCGCCGTCTCGCCGCTGGTATCTACAGCCTTTCGCCGCTGGCGTATCGCGCCATCCGCCGGATACAAGACATCGTTCGCGAGGAGATGGAGCGTATCGGCGGGCAGGAGCTGCTGTTGCCGCTCGTCCAGCCGGCGGAGCTGTGGCGAGAAGCGGAGCGCTTAGACGCGATTGGTGACGAGCTCGCGCTCTTTCATGATCGCGGCGGCCACGCGATGGTGCTCGCGATGACCCATGAGGAGAGCGTCACCGATCTCGTGCGTTCAGTGATTGAGTCATACCGGCAGCTTCCGCAGATGGTCTTCCAACTCCAAACAAAGTTTCGCGACGAGCCGCGCCCGCGCGCCGGATTGGTGCGTCTGCGTGAGTTTCTGATGAAGGATGCCTATAGCTTCCATGCCACTCAGGACGATTTCGACACCTATTATGAGGTGGTGGTGGAGGCATATCTGGCGATCTTTTCCAGACTCCATCTACCAGTTCTCGTTGTGGAAGCGGATACCGGAATGATGGGCGGCAAAGCGGCCCACGAGTTTATGCTGCTGGCGGATGGCGGCGAAGACTCGCTCCTCGTTTGCCCGAACGGCGACTACGCCGCGAATCAGGAGATTGCCGTCGCGGCCAACGAACGCTCCGAGCGGGTCGAGGAGCCGCTTGTGGACGTTTATACACCGGGGGCGACGACAATCGCCGCGCTCTGTGAGGCGACCGGCTGCGCCCCGGCGCAGACGCTCAAGTCGGTATTCTACGCGGCTGGCGAGACGCTGGTGATGGCGCTGGTGCGTGGCGACCTGGACGTGAACGAGGTGAAGCTGCGGAACGTCCTTGGGAAGGACGTGCGCCCGCTCGCGGCGGAGGAAGCGCGGGAGCGAGGGCTCGTCGCGGGCTACGCCGGGCCGGTTAGCTTGCACGTGTCGGGGCCGGTGGTGCTGGTGGCGGACGATACGGTGGTAGAGGCTGGAAGCCTCATCGCGGGAGCCAATCGGGCGAGCTATCATCTGCGCGGCGCGACGTATGGACGCGACTTCAACGCCGATCGCGTGGGCGACATCGCTCTCGTAACGCCGGGGATGCCGTGTGTTCGCTGCGGGACGGCGCTGGAGCAGCGCCGGGGTATCGAGGCTGGCAACACGTTCAAGCTGGGCACGCGCTACTCGGTGGCGATGGGAGCGACGTATCTCGACGAGGCGGGCGACCTCAAGCCGATGATCATGGGCTGCTATGGGCTTGGTATTACCAGGGCGCTGGCCTGTGTGATCGAGCAACACCACGACGAGGACGGCATTGTGTGGCCGGTGAGCGTCGCGCCGTATGCCCACCACCTCGTCCTGGTGGGAGGTGATCCGGCGGCTGTTGAGGCCGCAGAGCGAGTGTATGTCGCGCTGGGCGAGGAGACGACGCTCTTTGACGACCGGGATGTAAGCGCGGGGATTAAGCTGAAGGATGCCGATCTGCTGGGCATGCCGCTGCGCATCACCGTGAGCGGGCGCTCGCTGAAGGCCGGCGGCGCCGAGCTGCGCGTGCGGCGAACCGGCGAGACGCGGATCGTGCCGCTGGAGGAGGTGGTCACTGCGGCCAGCGCGATGCTGGCGGCGACGGATAAGTCCTGAGCCTTATAGTCTCGCGATAGTTTCGCGGCGAGAGGTCGCTATCTATGATGGTCATGCTCGCTCGTGATCGCCTGTGTGACTGGCCAGTGAGCGAGCCGCAATGTCACTGGCGGCTTCGATGTGGCTGCGCAGCTCGCGCATCTCGGCATCTATACCGGCGAGCCGCTGAACGGCGTCGGGCGCGCCGGGCGCGATGGATTGGCGCTGGGCCTCCAGCTCGACCAGCCGGTCGCGGGCGGCGGCAATGTCGCGGGTGACGAGCAGAGCATCCAGCTCGGCACGAGCGCTCCGGCGCAGCATGCCAAGGTGGCGCAGAAGCATGTCTTGCTGTGCTAGTCGCTCTTCGATCTCGGACATCGCGGCGAGGGCGGTGGCGACGGCGCCGTTGAACTGAGCGGTGACATCGGCGACATGGGTAAGCTGCGTGCGGAGCTGCTTCGTAGCTTCGCCTGTCTGGCGCTCGCGGTCGGTGATGTCGGCGAGCATGAGGCGGAGGAAGCCAACCCGGCGATCCATCTCTTGCATAGGCTCACTCCTGTCTGTCAGCGAGGTGTTTTTGTCTTTCACCCTGCATTTGTGCTATTTTCTACCTGATATCTGTTCGTACAAATACCTGATTGCGCAAATCGCGTTTGAGCGGAAGGTGGCGACAGCCCATTATGATGAGGCACGAGGTTGTTCTGCGGATCAAGCCGGGCGTCACCCGTGAGGTGATCGAGCGTACGCTGCGCGACGTATATGATCTGCTTGTCGAGATTCCTGGCGTCGAGCGTGTGCGATATGGCGCGAACAAGGCGCCGGCCTACCGTCACGCGCTGGTGGTGGTGGATCTGGTGGACGAGGAGGCGCTGCACCGGCTGGGCCGGCATCCGCAGCATGCCCGCGCGGTGCGGTTGTTGAGCCGCATGGCTGAGTCTACGGCTGTGGGTAGCTATGTAGCTGGCTCCGAACGCCATTGAAGCCATCTGATCCGCTTTCGTGTGCCGCCAACTACTTTGGAGTTGGCGGCTCTTGATTCTCTCACGGTGCAAGGAGCGCTTGTGCGACTCGGACGCTGTGGCGAGCCGCGCCGTTGCCGCCAATGTCTCCCACTTACCACGATAGCAGGCGCCAGCGATCATGGCCAGGATATGCCCACCGGATTTGGTATCGGAATGCCACCGCCAGTGACGATACGATCACTGAGCGGCCAGGCGAGTTGATGGAGGCGAGCACAGCCCTCGCTACCTATTGCTTGCCAGGGCGGCAGCGCCAGCTCATCGGTGCGCGCTTCGACGGCGTCGCGGGCAGCGCGACCGGCTGGTGTGAGGGTTCCAGCGGCATCGAGCCAGCCGCGCTGGCGCAGGCGCTCCTCGGCGGCGGTCCATTCGTCGTCGCTCCAGCCACGCTGGGGCTGGAGCGCAGCGCGTGGGACGCGGCCGGTCGCGGAGAGCGTGATATGGGCTTCGCAGCCGTCTATGTCGCTGGCGAGGAGGGCATGGACATGCCCGTCGCCGCGAAACTCACGCAGAAGGGTGGTGGCATGCCAGAGGGTGAGATGCGGCAGGTCGGGCCAGGGCAGGGCCGCGTAGGAGGCGAAGAGTGGGCGCCCGATTATCGGGCAGGCTTCGGCGGCGCGGCGCGCGAGGGCAGCGGCTTCCGCGAGATCATCCGAAGCGGCGGCGTCACCCAGGAGACGGGTGAGCGCGGCATGAGCGGCATCGTAGCGAGCGGCGAGGATACGTGCGGGTTCGGCAAAGCGCCATGCATCAGGGATGGCGCGGGCGACCATGCGCGGGTGGAAGTTGTAGAAGGTGGCGGTGACGACCTCCGCCGGGACATGACCAAGCGGCGCGGCGCGGGAGGCGAAGTAACCCATCCAGTAGCCCTTGAGGCCGATGGTGGCGAATGCGTCGCGAGCTTCGGGGGCGAAGTAGATCATCGCATGGTAGGGTTCGAGCGTCTGCCACATGCGGCGTGAAAGGTGTGGCTCGGTGGTGGTGGATGAGGTAGCGCCGGTTCCCATGGAAGCCTCCAAGGTGTATGGAACGATCAGCTCACCAGCAGCGCGCGTGCCTCACGGAGCTTGCGGGCGATGGCGGCGGGATCTTCGCCGCTCAGGGCCATTTGCTTGAGGTCGGCGAGGACATTAGCCCACTGTGGCGCGTTGGGGAGATAGCGAGCGTCGCGGGCGATCAGCTCCTGGAAGATATGGATTTCGAGCTGGTGCCAGGTGGAACGGTCGCGGCCATCCGCTTCGTCACCCTCGAAAGGATCGTAGTCGCTGTCGCGGGTGCCGTCGTGGATGCGGACGGTGAGAGGTTGGAAGAAGGTCTTGACGGTCTCCTCCAGCCGGGGGCGCTCCCAGGCGGCGGAGTCAAAGCTCATGATACCGCTGAGGGCGATGTCTATGACTGGCTCGGCGGCACGCGTGGTGGTTTCGGGATTATCGCGCGCCCACTGGCGGCACTCGCGCTCGAAGCGAGCGTAGAGGGCAGTGGGATCGGGCACGCCGTCTACACGGAAGGTGAAGCGGAGGAAGGGGCGGCGCGGGTTGATGACATGCTCGGCGGTGTGGCGCGGCTGATCTACCGCCAGATCATCCGTGTTGATCGTGACGACGTAGTAGCCGCGTTCCCAGGCGCTTTCTTCTGCGCCCCAGGTTTCGGTTGAGCCGGGATTGTACAGCCAGCTGTCGCGCTCATACTGTTTGTGAACATGACCGAGGCCGACATAGTCAACCAGGCCGCGAAGGGGCTGGAACTCTTCGTAGGTGGGAAGGCCATGCATTTGAGGAACGATGCCTTCGATGCCGGTGTGCATGAGGAGGACGCGATATTCGACGCCAGCGCGGGTTTCTTCGTCGCGGATGGTCTCAAGCTCGCGGGCGAAGCTCTGCATGACGCGGGCGGTGCTGGCGCCGTACCAGGGCAGGCCGTAGACGCGAATCTTGCCGTCTTTGAGGTCAACGTAGGCGCCGCGAAGCGATTTCGGATCGAGCGGGACGATGTCGGGCACGCCGTCGCGAACTGTGGGGTTGAGAAGCTGGACCAGGCCGTCCCAGCAGAGGAACTGAAGCCAGGAGATGCCGTCGCGGTAGTAGCTGCGGTCATGGTTGCCTTCGATGGCAATGGCGGGAATACCAGCGTTTTTCAGGCGCTCGAAGGCAGTCTTCGCCTGCATGAGGGTCATGGCGTCAATGGCGCGCTTGTTGAAGAGGTCGCCGGCGACGACGAAGAAATCGGCATGGCGCTCGATGGCGGCGTCTATGACGGCGAGGAAGGCGCGGGCGAAGTCGTTGAAGCGCTCTTTCATGCCGTATTGCTCGTAGCCGAGGTGGTTATCAGCGGTGTGGACGAAGATGGCCCGCATAGTGAAGGCTCCTGTCGGTGAATGCTTCGATGGTGTGATGATACCGCAGGGAGGGGGATACAGCCGTCCACCCTTACCTCCGGATGTGGAGATATTCCGGCGATGAACGGGCGAAGCGGAAGGAAGCGCTGGATTTGGCGGGTATTCGGTTGCCGATTCTGCCGGAATCTAAGATTTCGCCAGGTAATCGGTTGCCGATTCTGCCGGAAATGGGAACCGCAGCCCTGGCCCGGCGGGCGCAGCAGGCAGCGCCCCTACGGATAGGCGGGGATGGGCGCAGCAGGCAGCGCCCCGACAGCGGGCGCGGCGAGGGCGGGGAGAGGCAGCGGGAGGCGGTTGCCGATTCTGCCGAAATTCGAGATTCGGTTGCCGATTCTGCCGGAATCCACGATAGGCCACGACGACGGTTGCCAATTCTGCCGGAATCCACTATCGGCCACGGCGACGGTTGCCGTTTTTGCCGGAATTCGAAAATGGGTTGCCGATTCTGCCGGAATCCACACCCACATCCGCGCGGCGAGGGGGAGAGTGGTTGCCGATTCTGCCGGAATCTGAAAATCGGTTGCCGATTCTGCCGGAATGCGGGATTTCACGTCTGGCCCAGGCGGGCGTCCGCCGGACGCACTTACAAGTCAGGCGAAAGGGTTGTCGTAGGGTGCCGTTGTTGCCGGGCCGCGCGGATTTGGTTGCCGTTTTTGCCGCGATTTCGCGTTTCATGTGCCGCTCCATTCAACGTGACCGCAGGTTGGGATTTTCAGTGGTGAGCGTATCACGCATGGGCGGGCGGCGCGACGGTCAAAGACGGGCGGAGAGGGACATGACCGGACGCGAGATTGGCGTGATGCGGGCAGGATACCTTTGTAGCTTCCTCGAATCGGTACGCCAGGGTTAGTGAGCGCCAGGGTTAGTGAGCGCCAGGGGTTGGCAGCGAAACCTGATAGCGGTCGTGCGCGCCGCAGGACTCCCGTACTGTCAGGCTGGTGGCGAGCTGAATACGTGGTGCGGCGGCGGTGCTGGATGCCGGCACGCTCACGTGGCGCGCGGGCGTGGAGAATGAGGCGGGCGTATCTACCAGGGAAATGAGAAGCTGGGCCGCGCGCTGGCCCATCTCGAAGAACGGCTGATGCACCGTGGTGAGCGCGGGACGGATGTAGCCGGAGATAGGCAGATCGTCGAAACCGACCACCGCGACGTCTTCCGGGACACGCACCCCTTGCTGTTGAGCGGTCGCCAGGACGCCGTAGGCCATCTGGTCGTTGCCGGCGAAGATGGCGGTAGGACGCTCCGGCATGGCGAAGAAAGCGCGGGCACAGGCGCGCCCGCCGCTGAACTCGAAGTCACCTTGCAAGACGAGCGACGGATCGGGGGTGAGGCCCGCCTCGCGAAGCGCGTCACTGTAGCCTTGATAGCGCTCCTCGGAGCAGGTGTAGAGGCCACGAATGTAGCCGATGCGGCGATGGCCCAGGCGCAGCAAGTGTTTGATGGCCAGGTAGGCACCATAGCGGTTGTCGGTGCCGACCCACGGCAGGTTGGGATGCGCCTCCTGGTCATCAATCAGCACCACTGGGAGACCGTGATCGTGCAAGTGCGCAAGCTGCTCGGATGCCTGGCCGGGGAAGATTGCCAGCAAACCAGAGATGAGCTGCGTCACCAGGATGCGATTGATGACCTCGTGGTGGTCTCTTTCCCGGCTGATACTGTAGAGCAGCAGCTCATAGGATGTTTCTCCAACGCACTCAGTTACGCCACGCATGATCTCTGGAAGAAGCGGCCATTGCAGGGAGGTTACGACGTCTCCGTGCATGATGCCGGGAATGAAGGGCCATGACAGCGACGGGACGAGCACGCCGAGGATCTGGCTTCGGCCCCCGGCCAGACGCGTGGCGGAGACGTTGGGGACAAAGCCCTGCTCGTCCATGACTCGCAGCACGCGCTCGCGGGTCGCCGTCTCCACATCGGGCTTTTTATTCAGGACACGCGAAACGGTTGACACGGAGACTCCGGCGAGGCGCGCAATATCTTGAATTCTCGCTTTTTTCGTCATGCTGCTCTCCCCTGGTATTCCGCGGCGAACCGCCCCACTCATCCCACCACCGCATACTGGCAGGCGTCCAACGGATGTTCTGCCGCTCCGCGCCGCCGATCGCGCGAAGAAATCGGCGTGTTCCGGTAACGCTACCGGGACTGAACCATATGAAGCATCTTACCATATATCAGCGCGGAATTTCGCATCAACGGAAAGCTCCGTCACAAGGCGGTGTAACAGGGATAGTGAGTGCCCCTATGGAGTGGCGTACGCGGTGCGCCCTACAGAGACGCGGCATGTGATGGAAGCGTGAGTGACGAGGGTGCTTGACAAGAAGTCCGCGCATACGTATACTTGCTGGAAACGCTACCGGTAACGCTTTCGAGGATGCGTGGCTGGCGTGCCATAGCGCTGCCTATCTGTCATGGAGCCGGCAGGGGACGATAGGCAAATTGGCAAGAAAGGAGGCGAGAACGGTTCTGATCGGCTGACAAATGCCGGAGATGCGGGCGCGCCGCACTCTTCCCCGCTGTTGAGTGTTTGTGTCGCAGGATTACCGTGCGAAAGTATCGGCTCGACCAACAAAAAGGAGCGACTCATGCAGCTGTTTTCACGTGGAGACCAGGCTCGCAGCTCACATCGGTTACGCAGACGGCTCTCTCCTGGGACCGCGACGTTGCTCATCATATCTGTGGTGGTGGTTGCCTCGGCGATTTCGTTGCGCGTAAACGGTGCGCCGACCGCAAGGGCCGCAAGCTGGACGCAGGTTTGGGGCGATGACTTCAATGGGGCAGCCGGTACGGCGCCCAGCAGCACCAACTGGCTGTATGACACCGGCACGAGCTATCCAGGGGGCGCGGCGAACTGGGGCACCGGTGAGGTGGAGACGAATACTACCAGCACCAACAACGTGTATCTGGACGGATCCGGTCACCTCGCCATCAAGCCGATTTTGAGCAACGGAACATGGACGTCGGGGCGAATCGAGACGCAACAAACGAACTTCGCGGCACCGGCGGGCGGCGAGCTGGCTGTGGAAGCTTCGCTACAAATGCCGAACGTGACGGGCAACGCCGCCGCGGGCTACTGGCCAGCGTTCTGGATGCTGGGCGCGGCGTTCCGGGGCGTCTACACCAACTGGCCGAGCGTGGGCGAAGTGGATGCCATGGAGAACGTCAACGGCATCAACAACGAGTGGGGTACGCTGCATTGCGGTGTTGATCCGGGCGGTCCATGCAACGAGACGAACGGGCTGGGCGGCCAGAAATCCTGCTCTCCGAGCACCTGTCAGGCCGCGTTCCATACCTATCGGGTCGAGATTGACCGGACGACCCAGCCGGAGGAGATCCGCTGGTATCTCGATGGGGTGCAATTCTGGCAGGTGTATTCTAATAATCCAGGGATGGACGCCACAACCTGGGCCAACGCGGTAGATCATGGGTTTTTCATCATCTTGAACGTCGCGATGGGCGGCGCCTTCCCAGCGGCATTTGGCGGCGGACCGACAGCCTCAACGCAGTCGGGCGTGCCGCTACTCGTTGACTATGTGCATGTGTTCACCTCAGCCGGCGCACCGACCGCCACGCCGGCAGCGACAGCGACTCCATCTTCGTGCCCGTCGGGTAGTTTCGCACAGGGAGCGGCGAACACCGGTGCGAGTACGGCACAAGTTTGGTTTGAGCCGTGCGGCTGGACGGCGGGGTATGTGATCCTGCATTACACGGTGCCCGGCCAGGTGCAGCAGAACGTGCAGATGACGTATGACAGCGGGACAGCACGCTGGGAGTACACGGTAAACGGCATCAGCGCGGGGCAGACGCTGTCCTATTCGTTCACCTATCAACAAAATGGGTTGCAGTACGATACCGGGTCGTATTCGTGGACTGATTCGAGCGGAGGAGGGCCGACACCTACTCCGGCCTCGACGCCTACGCCGACACCAGTGCCTTGCCCGTCGGGCAGTTACCTGCAAGGCGTTGACAACTCGGGATCAACGTCGGCCCTGCCGTGGTTCGAGCCGTGCGGCTGGACGGCGGGATACGTGATCGTGCATTATACCTTGCCTGGACAAGTGCAGCAGAACGTGCAGATGGCATACAATAGCGGGAAGGCGCGGTGGGAGTACAGCGTCGGCGGGATGAGCGCGGGGCAAACGCTGTCCTACTCGTTCACCTATCAACAAAATGGACTGCAGTACGATACCGGGTCGTATTCGTGGACACATCCGTAGGGTTGTAGCTGGGCGGACTGGCCAGGCCGGGGGATTATACCTCCGGCCTGGCTTGTTCGGCTATTGAGCGGATACGGGCAGACATTTTTACGCGACAGATCGCTGCTCATGGGTGGAGATGGCGTCCCGGTAGTGAGCGAGCAGACCGTCCATGACCGCTGCCCAGGTGCGCTGTGCGGCTTCTTGCCGGGCGCGGGCGCCAAGGCTGACGCGAAGCTCAGGATAATCGAGGAGTTGTCCTACGGTGCTGATGAAGGAGGCCGGTGCGGCTGGGGGCAGCAGGAAGCCGGTTTCGGAGTGGCGAACCAGATCACGGACGCCCTCGGTGTCAAACGCGACGACAGACAAGCCGCTCGCCATCGCTTCCAGCACGACCTGACCGAAGGTTTCGGTGAGTGACGGGAAGACGAAGACGTCCGCGGAGGCGTAGGCTTCGGCCAGGTCTGTTCCACGCAGATACCCCATAAATGTGACGGAGTCGCTTTTGAAGGCTGATTCGAGATCCGCACGCGCGGGTCCATCTCCAACGAAGACCAGATGCGCCTTGTACGCTTCGAGACGTGAGATGAGTGGACGCAGGATGGCGAGATTCTTTTCGTGGGCGAGACGGCCCGCGTACAGCAGGATCGGCTTATCTGGATCGCCCGCGATACGGGCGCGCCAGGCGGACGAGCGGCGCTGAGGAGTAAACAGGGCGGGGTCCACGCCACGCGGCCATACACTGACGCGCTCGAAGCCCTTGCGGGTGAGGACGCTGGCGGTGGAGGGTGATGGCGCGACGGTGGCGACGCACTGGTTATGGATGAAGCGCCGGTACGTCCAGGTGAGCTCCGCAAGGGCGCTGAGGTGATAGTACGAGCAATAGGCCGCAAGATTGGTGTGATACGAGGCGACGACCGGAGTGCCGAGACGCTGCGCCCAGAGAACGCCAGCGGCGCCGAGGAGAACAGGGTCAGCAACATGCACGATGTCTGGTCGGAAGCTCGCCACCCGGCGCTCCAGGCGTGGAGAGGGAAAGAGCAGGCGTAGCTCGGGATAGAGCGGCAACGGCACGCCACGCGCCGAGAACACGCGGGCGCGGGCGTAGCGTCTGGGCGCGCCTTCGGGCGCGAGCACGATGGCCTGATGTCCGCGACGCTGAAGATGTTCGAGCAGCATGGCAAGCGTGCGTGTGACGCCGTCAAGCTTGGGCAGAAAATTTTCGGTGACTAACGCGACTCGCATGGGATCTTCTCCTGTATGTTCCAGGAAAAGTGTGCCATGCGAGCGTTAAAGCGGTGCGAAGCTAGAATTAAATCTCCGCGATGCGGCGGGGCGGCTCGCTGATGCCATCTCAACCTTTGAAGCGATAGCCGACGCCGCGCACCGTGAGGAGAAGCTGCGGAGAGGCGGGGTCGTCCTCGACTTTCTCGCGCAGCCAGCGGATATGCACGTCAACGGTGCGGGTGTCGCCTTCGTAGTCGTAGCCCCAGACGTGTTGGAGCAGGCGCCCGCGCGTGAGGACCAGACCGCGATTGCGAACCATGTAGGCCAGCAGCTCGAAGAGACGGGCGGGCAGCTCGATCTGCCGGTCGTCGCGAGTGACTTCGCGGCGATCGAGGTCTATGCGCAGATCGCCGGCCACCAGCACGCGCTCCTCGCTGGCCGTGGATGCCTCTGTAGCCGGAGTTTGATCCGCGCTGCCCCGCCGTCGCAGGAGTGCGCGCACACGCGCGCGCAGCTCCTTCCAACTGAACGGTTTCGTCACGTAGTCATCGGCGCCCAGCTCAAGACCAACCACCTTATCGGTCTCTTCGCCGCGCGCCGAGAGCATGAGAATAGGAACGCTGGCCGTCTCCGGTTTGGCACGCAGACGCCGGCAGACTTCCAAGCCGTCCATCCGTGGGAGCATGATATCGAGCAACACCAGTGAGACGGGGTGACGCGCGGTTTCTTCGAGCGCGGCAAAACCGTCGGCAGCCGTCACTACGCGATAGCCGTCGCCCTGAAGATTGTAGGCGATGGTATCGCGGAGGGCGCTGTCGTCTTCGACCACAAGAATGGTCTGTCGTGAATCGGCGCTCGAGCTGGCACTCATCAGTTAGTTCAACTCTTCTATCTCGCCAGTGACCATGTACACCACATCTTCGCAGATGTTGGTCACGCGGTCGCCGATGCGCTCGAGATCGTGGGCGACGAACAGCAAGCTGGTGGCGACGGGGACCATACTGGCGTCGTGTGCCATGCGATCCAGCAGCTCGGCGAAGATACGACTATAGGCGTGATCAACGTCGTCGTCTTTGACACAGGTGTCTCGGGCCGCCTGTACGTTCACCTCGACAAACGCTTCAATCGCGGATCGCACCTGATCACGCACCAGCTTCGCCATGTCATTCAGGTCACTGATGACGGCGGGGATCTCGGCGTTGCCGACGCGCTGGGACTGTTTAGCGATGCCGAGCGCATGATCGCCCATACGCTCTAGCTCGTTGATGACGAGCTGCACCGTAGTCAGCTCGCGCAGGTCGCGCGCGACCGGAGCCTGCCGCGCCATCACGCTTATGACACGGTTGCGCACGCTGCGTTGAATCTCATTGATGGCGGCATCGCCGGCGATGACCTCGTCCGCGAGCATCGAGTCCTGACGAGCCAGCGCACGCATAGCGCGGGCGATGGCATTTTCGACGAGTGTGGCCATCTGAATGACCGCCTCCTCGACCTCACGCAGCTCTTGATGGAATGCATCGCGAGTCATTGTATATTACCTCCCAGCGCCCGCGGGCGTTCACCCTGACGCGCGTATCCCCGCCAGACGCGGGCGTCCACCCGCTGCGGGCGTCCACCGGACGCCCCTACTAGCCAAAGCGGCCGGTGATAAAGTCTTCCGTTCGTTTATCGGCGGGGCGCGAGAATATTTCACGGGTCGGCGCGAACTCGATAAGGTTGCCGGTGAGGAAGAAGCCGGTGTACTGCGAGACGCGCCCGGCCTGTTGCAGATTATGCGTTACGATGGCGATGGTGTAGCGTTCTTTGAGCTGGTCAATCAGCTCTTCGATCTTGAGGGTGGCGATGGGATCGAGCGCGGAAGCCGGCTCATCCATCAGAATGACCTCGGGCTCCACGGCGAGGGCACGAGCGATGCAGAGGCGCTGCTGCTGGCCACCGGAGAGGCTGAGCGCGCTGTGGGTGAGGCGGTCTTTCACCTCATCCCAGAGCGCCGCGCCCTGTAGGCTGCGCTCTACAATCTCGCGGATCTCGCTCTGGCTGTAGCCGCCCTGAACTCGCAGACCATACGCGACATTCTCAAAGATGGATTTGGGGAACGGGTTGGGCCGCTGGAAGACCATGCCGACGCGCTGGCGCAGGCGCACTACATCCACGCTCGACCCGTACAGGTCTTCGTTGTCGAGCTTGACGACGCCAGTGACGCGAGCGGCGGGCGTCAAGTCATGCATGCGGTTGAGCGCCCGCAGGAACGTGGACTTGCCACAGCCAGACGGTCCCATGAGGGCAGTCACCTGGCGATCGGCAATCTCGATGCTGACGTTCTTGATGGCGTGCGCTTTGCCATAGAAAACGTTGAGATCCAGCGTGCGCATCTTGACGGATCCGGTAATTGTGGCGATGTTCTGGCCGACAGGGATGTCCGAACCGAGAATCTCGCGCTCGCGGGTGTCGTTTTCCATATTCTGGATCATGTGACTCTCTTTCGAAGGAATGTTTTTGCTCGCGCTCACGAGCGGCGCCCCGCCAGCCGGCGATTGAGCAGGCTCGCAAGGCCGCGAATACCGAGGTTGAACACCAGAAGCAGCAGAATGAGGAGGGTTGCGGTGCCGTTGGCGATTTGCACGGCATTGCGAATGACGCCCTCGGCTTGCAGCTCGTAGAGGTGTACGGTGAGCGTATCGCCAACGGTGAATGGATTCAGTGAGAACCAACCGACAGCGGGGCTATTGCCGCCCGATGTGAAGATGAGCGCGGCGGTTTCGCCAATCATTTTGCCGGCGGTGAGAATGATGCCGGTTGTCACGGCGGGAAGGGCGGTGGGCAGCATCACACGCCAGACCGTCTGGAACCTGCTGGCGCCGACAGCGGCGCTGGCCTCGCGCAGATCGTTCGGCACACTGCGCAGCGCATCCTCACTGACCCGCAGCAGCAGCGGCAGGTTCAGGATCACCAGCGTCAGCGCGCCAGCCAGCCGCGAGACGCCGAAGCGCGTGCCCGTACCGAACTCAGTGACGAACACGAGGAAGCCGAACAAGCCGAGAATGATGGATGGGATGCCAGCCAGCGTTTCGGTGGCAAAGCGCACCGCCGTCACAAATGGGCCTTGCTTTGCGTACTCCACGAGGTAGATTGCGGCGCCGACCGCGAGCGGTATACAGATGAGAAGCGCCAGCGCGATGATATAAAACGTGTTGAATAGCGCCGCGCCATCGCCGCCGTTGGCTTCGGAGGTCAAAAACTGCCAGTTGATGACGCCGATACCACGTGCGACGAGATAGATGAGCATGGCCGCCAGGAGCGCGGCCAAGCCCGCCGCAAGCCCCCACAGCACGCCTGTCATCGCGCGGTCCCAGAGCCGGGCGCGAGCGCGGCGCACGGCGCGGGGATCACTGGCCGGGGCAGAGAGGCGCGCCCGTTGCGCGATAGAGCTCATTTAGCACCTGCCTTTGCGATATCAGCGGTGTCCTCAGAGGGCGGACGGCCGTAGAGCCGGCTGAACAGTGAGCTACCGGAGATACGATCTAGAAGTGACCGACCGGAGCGAGGGGAATCGGATCGGACATTCAGCGCACTGCGGGATGCGATCCAGCGACTCGCGACGACCAGGAGAAAGGAGATGATCAAGAGGACGAAGGCCAGGGTCCAGATGGCGTTGTAGTTGAGTGTGCCGGCGGACGCCTCCTGGAAGTCGAAGAGTAGCTGCACCGTGATGGTACTGGTAGGAGGGAACTGTATCAGTGGTCCAAAGTTGGAGAGTTTGAGTGGGAAGTTATTGACGTTGCCACCAATGACATAGGACACGGCGAGTGTCTCGCCGATGGCGCGCCCGGTACCTAGAATAACGCCGGTGAAGATGCCGGAGGAGGCGGCGGGCACGAGAGTCTTGCGGATCGTCTGCCAGCGGGTAGCGCCAAGCGCGAGGCTGGCTTCGCGCAGTCCGTTGGGGAGCGAGGCGAGTGCGTCAATCGAGATCGTGGTGATGGTTGGCAAGATCATGACCGAGAGCACAAGCACGGCGGCGATGATCCCGAAGCCGGTGGTCGCATACGCGCCGACCGTATAGTCATACACAACCTGGACGAGCGGCACGAGGACCAGCAGACCGAGGAAACCATAGATGATCGAGGGAATACCAGTCAGCAGCTCAAGCACAGGTTGCATGATGCCGCGTGCCCAGGGAGGAGCCACCTGGGTGACGAACAGCGCGATACCAACGCTAATCGGGGTGGCGACCAGCACCGCCAGCACCGTTGTGACGAACGTGCCGACGATGAGCACAAGCACGCCCACCTGGCCATTATCGGGCAGCCAATGGGCACTGAGAAAGAAATCTTTGAGCGAGATATGGTTGACAGTAAATGTTTGATAGGCATTGCTACCGACAAAGATGAAAAGCGCGGCCATGACCACGATCACGAGGCCAGCGCATGCCGCGAAAACTATCCTGCTGATCAATTCGTTTCTTCCGCGCATCTCCATCCCCTCACCAGCGCTCTTTGTGGTAAGCGCTCAAACCGGGGCCAAGCTGACTATACCATGATCATTACGCACCGAGAGGCGTGGCGCAAGAATGTCGCGCCACGCCCGCTCTAAAACCTGTGTCTGTAAGCGCACTAGCTACCGAGCGGAGTAAGCTGCTCTGGCGCCGGAGCGCCGGAGGGGGTGTGCGCGGCAATCGCGCTTGCCGAGACCGCTGAGATGGGAAGATAGCTCAGTGCAAGGAGGTCGTTCTTCTGAACCTGATCGCTCACGACATACTGGATCAACGACTTCGCGGCGCCCGCCGCCGGGCCCTTGGTGTAGGCGTGCTCGATGCCCCAGAACTTGTAGTTGCCGGCATCAATGTCCGTCGCGGTCGCCTTGAAGCCGTCAATGCAGACGGGCGAGACAGCGGTGGGGTTCTGCGCGACGAAGCTGAGGGACACATAGCCGATGGAGCCTGGCGTACCCTTGATCGCCTGGAGCACGGCTCCCGTCGTCTCCTGGGTCAGGGTGTCGCCGGAGGTCTCCGTGGCGCCACCGAGCACATACTTCTTGAAGGTAGCGCGGGTGCCAGAGGTCGTCGGGCGATTGATGACGGTAATCGGCTCGTTGGGGCCACCAATCTGGCTCCAGTTGGTGTAGGCGCCCGTGTAGATCTTCACGATCTCATCGGTCGTGAGGTTCTTGACGGTGCTTTGGAGGTCAGTATTGGTCACCAGGGTGAACACGACCGCCGCGACCTGATGATCAACGAGGTCGCTGTATGCGCCAGGAGTGGGCGCCTTCTCTGAGGCAAAGACATCAGAGAGTCCGATGTTGGAAGCGCCAGCATGGACGTCTTTAAGGCCCGTGCCGCTGCCGTTCGGCGTGATGGAAATCTGGACGTTTGAATTGGTGGTCTGGAACTCACCGGCCGCCGCCTGGAAGAGCGGGGCAAGCGCCGTCGAGCCGTCAACCGCTACTTTACCGGAGAGGCCACTGACGGCAGGCGCCGTCCCCTTGGAAGTCGTGGTCGGAGCAAGATCCGACGAGCTGACGCTGCACGCGGTAAGAGACGCATTCGGAGTGGTAGATGGGCCGCCAGCGGTGGGCGTGCCACACGCGGCAAGAATAACTGTTGACGCGAGAACGGCGCCAAGCGCCACCTTTACACCGAGAGAACGGATCGCGGAAATGCGACCGAGCATAAATCCTCCTCACAACGATTGCGACACACCGTATCATGCCAGCGATACAACTACTCGCGATTGAGAGGTGCGAACGTCGCGGGGGATCAAGCTGGTGTGTCCGCTTTGTACTCTACTGTTGCGTCGTTAATGGGTAGTCAAGTTCGTGTTAAAGCATTGTTATCAATGTTAAGATGCGGTTAAGCCGCGATCGGGACGGTATATACTGAGAGCGACAGGGTGCCGGAGCAATCATCTCATCGCAAGGCGCCGAGAAAGGGAAGGCAATGGGCGCGGATACGCTCCAGATCGTGGCCGCGATCGTGGCGGGGATTCTGCTCGCGACGGGAGTATCCTGGCCGCGCTTGCATCTGGCACGAGTGCGGCGGCTGCGCGCTGAGGCGGACCTGATGCGCAACCGGTCGGAGCTGGCGGCGACGCGACGAGAGGCAGTCCATCTACGCGAGCTCTTCGAGCGAGCGCTCGACGCGATTCGCGGGCCGGTCATCGTCACCGATAGCGACCGAATGGTGGTGTTCGCTAACACCGCGGCGCTGGCGTTTTTCCATGTGCGGGCCGAGTCTATCATTGGGAGAGCCGCTGTAGCAATCATTCTCGATTCGGATACCACGGCGCTGCTGCGCGAGGCTTCGCGGAGCGGGACGGCCC
>DATGEP010000076.1:0-2261 GCA_035310125.1 Ktedonobacterales bacterium | reverse complement strand
ATCACGCGGGGCCGCCGCCAGCGTTACGATCTGCTCGATGTGGTGCGCCCGCTCCTCGCGCAGCTCCGGCTTTTCGAGGGCGCGCACCGCCCAGCCAAGGCGCCCGTTCGCCAGCGCCGCCAGCTCGCGCGCTTCAGCGGGTGAGGCGTGCCAGCTTTCTTCAAGCGCCACCGCGATTTCATGCGGCGTCAGCGGCTGGAGGGGAATCACCTGGCAGCGGGAGAGCAGTGTGGGCAGGAGATTCTCTGGCTCGGCGCTCGTCAGCAGCAGCACAACGCTCGCGGGTGGCTCCTCCAGTGTTTTGAGCAGGGCGTTGACGGTTTGGGGGGTCATTCGCTCTACGTCTGGAAGAATGAAGACACGCCACGATCCGGCGGAGGGCGCGAGATTCGCCAGCCGCACCACGAACTCGCGGGCGATCTCCACACCCAACAGGCGTTTGCCTTCCTCCGGCGCCACCAGCATGAGATCGGGATGGTTGCCGTGCGCCACCTTGCGGCACGCGGCGCACACACCACAGGGAGCGTCCGCCGCTACGTCGGGGCGCTCACAGAGCAGCAGTTTCGCGAGCTCCAGCGCAAGGGTGGTTTTGCCGATGAACTCTGGACCCGTGAAGAGATAAGCGTGGCTTATCTGGCCCGCCGCTACCGCCCGCGTTACACGCGCCCACGCCTGCTGATGCCCAATCATGTTGCTCACGCGCACCGCTCCTCTTTCACCGTGGGGGCCTTCTTGTGGCTGTGGCATGGCCGCCGCCGCCCATGCTACAGTCTTCTTATTATCGCGTACAGAGTGCTCACACTGCTCAGGATATGCCGCGGGCGCACTCTGAATGCTCGTTCAGAGGATTGGAACGCGACATGGCGGACGAACTACAAGACCTCTTCGAGGTTCCATTGTTTCCGCTCGGCGTCGTGCTCTTCCCTGGCATGGCGCTCCCGCTGCATATCTTTGAGCCGTGCAATCGCGACATGATCGCGGATTGTCTGGCGGATCAGGCGCCGTTCGGTGTCGTGCTGGCGGTTGCCGCAGGCACAGCTGGCCAGCAAGCGCCCGCGAAGATCGGCACGCTGGCCCGCATTGTTGATTATGAGAAGCTACCCGATGACCGATATAATCTGCTGGCGCTCGGCACGCGCCGCTTTCAGGTTCTTGAAACGCGCCACGAACGCTCATATCTAACGGGTCTCGTCCGGCCATTCCGCGATACCACGCGCGACGATGCCAATCTGGGTCCGCTTATCAGCTGCGCCCGGTTGGCGCTGCGCAATTATCTGAGCGTCGTGATGTCGCTCGTAGACAGTCCGCCAGAGCGCCAGATTGACATTCCCACTGACCCCGAGGATCTGTCGTTCCTCATCGGGATTTGCCTGACATGTGAGGACTGTGAGAAGCAGGAGCTCCTCGAAATGGCCTCCGTGGCGCAACGTCTGCGTGAGGGCGCCCGCATGCTGAGTGACGAAACGACGCGCATGAGCCATCAGGTAGAGAGCGGCATCACGTCGTCGCACTCCGATCGCTCGATGTTGAATTAGGCGAGGCTCACGGAGCGAAGAAGAAACGGACGATTCACCGCGAGGGCGAGAATATGCCACTGGCGCTTCGCTGGCTTGTTGCGGGCGCGGCGTTCAGAGGTCGTCTATGCCGCTGACGAGCCAGCGCCCGGACGTATCTTGTAACAGGCTGATGTGGGTTGAAAAACCGCCGCGAATGGAACGTGTCACGTCGAAGCCGACGACTGTGAGGCTCCCATCGTTGTGGAGCTCACGCGCGGCAAGGTCCGTCACTGGGCCATCGGTCTGGCGAATGGCGTCCATGGCGGCCGCGAATGCTTGCTCGGTTTGGTGGGCCGTGAGATCGGGTGCCAGCAGTACATAGGCCGCTGAATACTCGCGATGGCGCACATGCGTGAGAAACGCTGTCGCGGCATCCACCGCTAGGCCGCGCACGACGAATCCCTGGTGGTAGGCCAGGGCGACAAGTCCGGCAGCCAGCAGGATAAGCAGCACGAGGGCGCTCGCCGCCAGCCGCCAGCGCTGGCGCAGTGGCGCGAGGATCGGGCGGCTGCGCTGATGCGGCGCCGCGAGCGTCATTTTAGACAGCGGAGGTGTCATAGGAATTCACCCTCCAGACTCCATCGAGCAGCTGCATACGCACAGCGGCGCGCACCGTTCCAGTCTGTTGCCGCGCGATGGTCAGCCACAGCGACGCCTGGGTGCTATCGGCCTGCTGCACGGTAACTGTGCAGCTCATCACTTTGC
>DATGEP010000075.1:0-6633 GCA_035310125.1 Ktedonobacterales bacterium | reverse complement strand
CCCTACACAACGACAGCCAGCCGTCCTCCGTTGCCGGCCATCGCAGAGGGACGGTGTAGACGAACTCGAGCCGCTCGCAGCGCCGACAGATCACTTTGTTCTAGTCCGGCATCGGTCCATTCTAGAACACACGTTCGGAATTCCGTCAGCCAGGAAGCCGCGGTGCCTCATGCGGCCCCGTCGGATCCAAGCTGCAACGGGCGCCGACGTGGCAGCGGGGTTATGGTGTAGCCGTGGTCGTACAGCACGCCGTTGCGGCAACTGACGTGCAGTCCACAAGTACGGCAGGGCACCTGGCATGTCATTCACCGTGACGATTAGGCCAGCGGCGACGGGTTTCACCACGAAGCATTAGGCCAGGTGATCACCACGAAGCATTAGGCCACCCGCGGCTCGATTCATCACCATATCCGCCACCACGAGGTGAGCGGGATGGGTTATCGGGAGCTGAGTCGCATGGAGATGGTCGAAGTCGTTCGTCGTTGGCAGGTGGGCGAGTCGCAACGCGCGATCGCACGTGCCAGTGGCGTCGCGCGTGAGACGGTGAAGAAGTACCTGCACGCCGCCGAGGAGCTCGGGTTGGCCGCCAATGGACCGCCGCCGACCGAGGACCAGGTGGTGCGGCTCCTTCAGTTGGGTCGGGTCGTGAGCGCGCCGCGGACGTGGGCATCGCCGCAGGCCGATCGGTTGGAGCCATGCCGCGAGCAGATCACGGCCTGGCTGCGAGAGGAGCACTTGCAGGTGACGCGCGTGCAGGAGTTGCTCGGCCAGCGCGGCGTGCACGTCCCGTACACCACCTTGGAACGCTTCGTCTGGCGCCTGGGCCTCAAACCGCGCGGGCGACGCGGCGATACGGTCCGTATGGCGCCGACGCCACCGGGCCAGGTGGCCGAGATGGATTTCGAGCGCCTGGGCCTGCTCCTCAATCCAGAGACGGCCCGTCGTCAGTGGATCTGGGGCCTGAGCATCACGCTGACGTATTGCCGCCACAGCTTCTTGTGGCCGCTGGTCCATCAGACGGTGGAGGCCACCATCGACGGGTTAGAGAAGGCATGGGCCTTTTTTCAGGGCTGCCCCCAGCGGTTGGTGCTCGATAACTTTCCGGCCGCGGTGGCCGGCACCGACCCACTCAACCCGCGCCCGACGCGCGCGTTTGTGGAGTACAGCCAGGCGCGCGGGTTTTTACTGGATCCCGCCCGCGTGCGGCGGCCGAAGGATAAGGCTTGCGCATCTAACTGCTCCTTATGAATGGGATCGGGCGCGAAGGCATAAATGGCGTCATTCGCGGCGTCGGACGCGAACCAAGCCGGCGGCTTTGCGGCCCGCGTAGGCTCTCATGGAACAGCTCGCGTCACAGTACTTCTGCCACTGACCGTTCTTGCCGCGCTCGAGGATTGGGCTGCCACAGTGGTAGCAGGCAATCATTCTGGGCTCAGCTGGCGGCGCGTACAGACGCTGGCCCTTGTCGTTATAGATTGACGAGGCCAGATGACCTTTGGTCGCTCTGTCCTTCACCGTCGACGGGTGAAGCCCGCTAGCGGCGGTCATCTCCTCGAGCGTGAGCATGCCCTGCCGACGCAGGCGGCTGAATCGATTTTCGAGACGATACTTCATGCGGAGTTGGTAGATGATGGTGATGCTGAACCGGTCCGCAACACCGGGCCGCAGGCCTCGGGTATTCAGGATGTCGGCGATCTCGGCATCTGTGTGATGGTCGAGCAGGCGATCAATTTCGGCGACCACCAACGGATGGGTCTTTCGCAACTCTGGAGCTGAGAGTGGCAGTGGCAGCCGGAGCGTATGTGTGGCGCCGCCACGGAACCGGATCTGAGCGACCACTTCATCCGCTTTCAACAACGTCACGTCTTCCAAAAGTAGGCGGACCATGCGCTTGCGTTCACGCTGCGGAGTGGCCGGATCACGCCAGAGACGAGGGAAGTCCGTCGCCAGCGCCATCACCTGCTTACGCTGATTTGCATTGAGCACGCCGTCTTCGTCGGCGAGCTCACGCTCATACTCCTCCTGGGCTGCAGCCAATGCCCGCAGCTTGGTGTTCCACTCCGCTTCTAGAGAATCCGCCACCAGGCGGTTGTCAGGATCGACGCGGAGGTAACGACGCTGAGCAAGCTCCGCTTCATAGCGGGCGCGCTCTACCTGCTGGCGCCGCAGGCGGTCCACCTCCTGGGCGCGCGCCTCGAGCTCGTCCTGCACCGCCAGGGCGACCTCCAGCGCCAGCGGGCTGACGGTCTCCACCAGTAGCTCACCGATGGCATGGTCGAGCGCGCCACCCACAATGCGCTGGCAGATTGGTTGAGCGTGCTCGATGCCCTCGCGCTGGCAGGTGTACTCCGGTAGGACCTCGTGGTGGCTGACGTAGTAGCGGATCGTCATCCTTCTACCGCACCGACCACACACCGCCAGACCCTGGAGCAGCGCCGGACCTTCTCGCGGAGGGCCATGCCGCCGGTCGGCGCCGTAGGCCTGACCGTTGTCATGCAGGCGACGGAGGTGCTCTTCAAATTGGTCCCAGGTGATGTAGCCGGGATGCGCGTCGCGGATCAGCGTATGCCACTGCTCGCGCGGAAGTGGGGTACGCACCTCTCTTCCGTCCGGCCTTCGGCGTGCCTGGTAGCGTCCGTACACAAAGGCACCGGCGTAGCGCGGGTTCTTGAGCGCGCGTAATGCCCGATGGTGCAGCAGTGGGCCCCACGCCAGTTCGCCCTGGTGCGGCCCATAGCTCAGGCGACGCGGGAACAGCAGCCCCTGCTCGCGGAAGCTGCGGACCGTGCTCGTCGCCGAGCCGGTCCGCCGAAAGGTTTCAAAGAAGGTGCGCACCGCGGCTTGCACCTGAACGTCTGGATCCAGCACGACCTTGCCGGTCCCATTATTGACCAGCCCGACGGGTAACTTCATCTCCAGCTCACCACGGCTGGCTTTGGCGCGCTGACCTCCGATCAGACGTGCGCGCAAGACGTGGAGCTCCGCTTCGCTCATCGTCCCCTTAAGCCCGAGCAACAACCGGTCGTTAAAGGAAGCGGGGTTGTACAGCCCGTCCTCGTCGAGGATGAGTGTATCGGTCAGCGCGCAGATCTCCAGCAAGCGGTGCCAATCCGATGAGCTGCGGGCCAGACGCGAAACTTCCAGGCCGAGCACCACACCGACCTCGCCCATGCCGACGGCGGCCACCAACTTCTGGAAGCCCAGGCGATCACTATCGGCACCAGATTGACCCAGGTCGCTGTCGATGACCACGACCTGGTCGGACGGCCAGCCAAGAGCAACCGCACGCTCGCGCAGCGCGTACTGACGCTTGGTGCTCTCCGTGTTCTCCAGCACCTGGCGCAAAGTGCTCTGACGCACGTACAGGTATGCCTGGCGCTGGAGATGTGTGGCTGCGATCTTGTTGTGCATCTCGAGGTTCAAGAGGTCCACCTCCTCTGGCATCCCAATGCCATTTCGGTCAGCAACTGCACCACTTCGCCGCCCAAACCAGTAGGCGGATCCACCTGGTGTGGCGCAGCCGGGCTAATTGGCACTGCCGCCGCCAATGGTTTCCAGGCGTGCATCCAGGCCGCGCAGCCTGCCGCCAGGAACAGCGCCAAACCACGGGGTGTTGAAGCCGGCAGTGCACTGGTAGCTTGTGCCCGAAGCGCTTCGTAGGCGAGTGTCAGTTCGCCAGCGCAGTGCGCGACGGTCAGGGTCGTTTTTGGGCCCCCTTTTTTCGGTGTCGGCCGAGCGCCCTTTCCACACTCCGCCGGTGAACTCGCAACCCGAGTTCATCCTCCAGTTGCTGCGCCAGTTGCGCGGAGTTCAGCCAAGGCTCCGCCACTAGTGCTCGTTCGAGTCGGTCCACCACCTCCTCCGAGAGCTTGTGCGCGCGCTTCGGGCCCGGCCGTTGCGGCACCAGGCCCGGCAATCCCTCCGCGTCGAAGACGGCCTGGGCCTGGTAGAAGGCCGGCCGCGAGAAGCCGAAGTCGGCAGCCGCCTGAGTGACCGGCTCGCCATCCTCGCGGACTCGCCGCAGCATTTCGTACTTGACCTGGACCAGGTCGCGCGCATCGAAGAAGGCGTTACCCGAGGTGAAGGCAGAGTCGCTGACCGCCTGCGACCGCGCATTGAGGGCATGATTGCGACGCAGGGCAGCCGGCTTGTCGTCCCGCGGCGTTTCGGCCAACCTGGATCTCCTTAGAAGTGTTACTAGCATTATGCCGCCATACGTCTTTGTGTCAAGCCGTGTAGTGAGACCTGCCCATTCGACGGAAAAAAGTGAAGGCGAAGTCGGTTTGTTGCGTAATGCCTTTTCCAACCCGGCATAATGCCATTTACGCTCGCGGCGTAATCTCATTTACACGTGCCGTCCAGCTCGCTCAGCAGGAGCGCTAGCTGGACCAGGTCATCCGGCCGGAAGTACGACCGTCCAGCGGAGAGGACCACGAACGGGTCGGCTCCGACAACATCCGTCCAGGTGGCTGGTAGCGCACGCACGCGAGTTTGGCCGGGCTCTCGGAAGAAGACTCGGTGCTCGCCCCAGGTGTGGGCGAACCCGACCAACTCGAAATCTCGTCCGCTCAGCGGATGGAACGGATGAGTTACACGGAATCGCTGCGGATCGTGGCTACCGCCGGTAGTTGACGGCGTACGTGAAGCCCCAGATCGAGCGATTTGTCCAATACGCACGCGGACGCTTCTGGAAGGGCGGCACCTTCCTCGACCTGGCAGACTCGCGACGGCAGGCCGAACGGTGGTGCCTGGAGGTCGCCGGCCAGCGCGATCACGGCACGACGCACAGGTTGCCGCTGGTGGTCTTCGAAGACGAAGAACGCGCGCACCTGTTGCCGTACGACGGCATCCCCTACGACGTTCCGCTCTGGAAGGACGTGAAGGTCCACCCCGATCACCACGTCAGCGTCCAGTATGCGCTGTACTCGGCGCCGTCAACGACGTGCCCACCGGGCACCAAGCTGGAGGCGCGTGGCGATCGCGACCTGGTCAAGCTCTACAAAGCTGGCGCACTCGTCAAGGTCCATCCACGCAAACCCAAGGGTGGCCGCTCGACCGATGCGGATGACTACCCGCCCGAGCGCACCGCCTACGCCATGCGCGCACCGGACCGCCTCGTCCGCGAGGCCGTGGCACTGGGCCCACAGATCGGCCAGTTCGCCGAGCGCTTGCTGGATGCACCCTTCCCCTGGTCCAAGCTCCGCCAGGGCCAGCGGCTGCTGCGATTAGCCGAGCGTTACACACCCGAGCGATTGGAGGCCGCGTGTGCCCGTGCGCTGGGCTTCGACCTGGTCGACGTGCGCCGTCTCGAGCGCATTCTGGTACTTGCCCTGGAACACGAAGGGCAGCCGGCACCGCCAGCCGAGCAACGCGTCCAGCCGCTGCCCAGCGGCCGTTTCGCCCGACCGGGCAGTGCCTTCGATCATCGCTTCGCGTCATCACCCGTGGAGATTCAGCCATGACCGTCGATCAAGATCTCGTGCGTCTGCTCAAACGCCTCAAGCTGGGTCAGCTGGTGCCGACCTTGCCCGAGCGGCTGACGCTGGCGCGTGCCCAGCAACTCGACTACGTTGCATTTCTGACGCTGCTGTTGGCCGACGAGGTCCAGCGCCGCGACCAGCAAGCCCTCGAACGCCATCTACTGCAGGCCGGTTTCGAAGACCGCGTGACCTTGGAGGGCTTCGACTGGACCTCGCCCGTCCAGTTCGATCGACGCCAACTCCAGGCGCTGTTCACGCTCGAGTTCCTGGCCCGTAAGGAACATGCCATCCTGATTGGACCGGTGGGCGTCGGCAAGACGATGCTGGCGCAATGTTTGGGCTCAACCAGCGTGCGCGCCGGCCATTCCGTGGTGTTCATTCGCGCCGACGCACTGCTGGCCGAGTTGGGCCAGGCACGCGCGGATCACTCCTACGACAAGGTCTTCCGCCGCTATCTGGCCCCGGACCTCGTCATCCTGGACGATTTCGGACTCCGCCGTCTGACGGCCCAGCAGAGCAACGACCTGTACGAGCTGATCGTTGAACGCCACCGTCGAGCGAGTTTTTGCATCACCTCCAATCGGAGTGTGGACGAGTGGTTGGGCTTGTTCGATGATCCGATCCTCGGCAATAGCGCGCTGGATCGGCTGGCCAACGCCGCCCACCAGATCGTCATCGAAGGTCCAAGCTACCGCGCCAAGCTCGCGCCCAAACACCGCGTCGTTGAGAACCAGCCATGACGCTGTCCATCGATATGCCCATCCGTGACGGTTCGCGTGATGGGTCCGGCTGCCTGGTCTGCGGCAGAGCTCTGTCCTCATCTCGTGCTCGTTATTGCTCGCGTGCCCACCAACAGCGCGCGTTTCGCCTCCGTCACCAAACCACCAAGCTGCCGGACCTGCAACGCCTACGCCAGGACCTCCAGCGTCGCCGCGCGGTGGCGGCGCAGACCATCTACGAGTGCCAGAGCTGCGGTGAACGCCTCGTCGGCGAGCGCCGCTGCCCAGATTGCCATCTCTTTAATCGGGCCATCGGCCTGGGCGGTCAGTGCCCTGAATGCGACACACCCCTGCTGCTGGTCGATCTGCTTGGCGAGGAGGTGGTTGCGCCTCACTGAGTTATCCACAGCGCCGCGCGAATGGGCGTGGACATG
>DATGEP010000074.1:0-13766 GCA_035310125.1 Ktedonobacterales bacterium | reverse complement strand
CAATGGGATCGAGGGTGATGTCGTTGAGGGCGGGCGGCCCGCCGGAGGTGGCGAAGCCCCACAGGCGAAGGCCCGTTCTTGTCTGGCTGTACTGCCAGCCAGAGGTGCCGCCGGGGGCGAGAGCCAGCCAGGAGGCGAGATCCACCCGGATGCGCAGCACTCCCGCATCGGGCAAATCGTTGGTCGCGTCGGTGGTGTTGTGCCAGAACGACGCGACGATTGAGCCATCCGGCAGGATCACGAGGTTGCCGCTGGCGCCAACGCTGCCAGGATCCACCCCCGCAAGCAGGTGTGGGTCAGCCGCGAGAATCTTTTGCCAGTGGGCGCCGCCGTCGTCTGTGTAGAATATGGCGCCGGCGACGAGATTGCTGGGATCTACGTCATCGGCGAAGGCGACACCGTAGAATGTGCCAACCGGTGAGGGGGTAAAGCGCATGGTCACGATGTGCTGCGCCGGGAGCTGCATCTGCGTCCAGGTGCGGCCACCGTCGGTGGACTTCCAGTACAGATTGGGAGCAGGACCACCAGAGAAGGTGTCGCCAAGCGGTACGCGGCTCCCTGAAGGCATGAGCGGCGCGGCGTCGGAGCAGCATCCAGGCGGGTGGGAGCGCACGATGAGCGTGGACCCAAAGGCGATGAGGTTGCGAACGACGAGGCCCTGGCCGGCGATGCTCTGGCCAATCTGCTGCCAACTGGCGCCGCCGTCGTCGCTGGCGAAGAGGTCGTTGGGCGGAAGCTGGCCGGGACCGTCAGAGGTATTTGGCGCGCCCACGGAGACGATGACGCGCGCGCCCGCTACGGCGACGGCGGCCCAGGGTAGATCCATCTGGTTGAGCGTCAGGGGGGTAAGCTTATGCCAGGTGGTGCCGCCATCCAGCGAGCGCCAGGTGACGATCTGGAAGCTGGCGGGACCGTACGATTGGACGAAGACATCTGACGCGCTGGCTTGATCAATGAAGACGACGCAGCCGCTGGCGCCGAAGGGGGCGCCGGAAACGGGCGTCCACGATACGCCGCCGTCAGTGGTGACGACGAACGGCTGGGCCGTTTGTCCCCAGGGTCCTTTGAGCGGATCACAGGCGTAGCCGCGAGCCGGGTCGGAGGGCGCGAAGACGAGCTGGCCCGGCGCTATGCCTGAGATGGGCGCCACGGCCCATTGCTTCGGGAAGGCGAGCGGTATGGGCGAGGCGGTGGGGGTGGCTGCGAGAGTGGTCGGAGGAATGGACGCGGATGGCGTGGTGGCGCCTCCACCGTGGGAAGCTGTCGCCTGGCCACAGGCCGCGAGACTGAGCGCGAGCAGCGCAAGCATGAGCCAACCAGCATTGGTGCGAAGCAGTATCCGGCGCGGATGCTCCGTACGTACCATGATCTGAATGCTCTCTTTCAATGCAACGAGGGCAACCACCGCCCTTCTGGAACTATGACGAACGACCAGATGGCGCGAATGGGGGCTGACGTGTGAGCTTGATCACAGTTTGTTTGTGGGGGCATCGCGGGTCCGTGTGCGCGCTACGGATGGGCGCCAAGCGCGATGAGGAGGACGGCGGGGGCGGCGAAGAGCAGCGCAATTTCAAGGGAAATCCTGGGGCGGGTGGTCCAGCGGGCAAGGGCGAGCGCGACCAGCGCCCCGGTGAGCAGGGCATAGACCGTGAGGCCAGGGTCAACCGGCTCGTTCCAGTCGCCCGCGCGCGTGGTGAGGGCGAGCCAGATCTGGTTGGGATGGTCGGAGAACAGCGTCGTCCCGGCGACGAGGAACGGCAGCGAGAGCCAGGCGGCGGCGGCGGACGCGGCGGCGAGCGGCAGCACGCGCTGTGTGCGTACGGCGAGAAGCCCAGGCACCCACCCCAGCACGACATCTTCGAGGGTATCCACGACGGCGCGGGCAAGCCATGCGAGAAAGCCGGGATGCGTCACCATGCCGGGATGGAGGAGGATCGTCGCTAGGGGGCCGATGCCGTCACGAACGAGTCCGCCGAGCGCGCCGGCGAGCGGACCGAACAGGATGCCAAGCAGCGCGAAAGCAGCCGCCGTGGTTGACTGGAAAAGTGTCGAGTTGCCCGTGGGCCGGAGCAAGGGAATAAACGGGCTGTCCACCACCAGACCCCAGAGTGCGGTGGCGACGACCAGCACAGCGAGCGCAGCCCCACGCGGCCGGTGCGGGATAGGGATGATGCTCTCCACAATCCTGACACGCGGGAGGGTAACGCTCGCTGTGGGCGGGGCGTCTTCAGTGAATTGGCGAGACATCGGGCGCCTCGTGTGGCATATCGGCTGAGAGTACAAGAGTACAGGTGAGTGTGCGCGAGCATTTGCATCACTCCATTGTGGTAACGATGAAGCGGGCGATGAGAAACACCCGGCGCTTTCCCCTTGGGACGGACTATACTCTTTGGCGAGGCATGCGAGCGAAAGGAACGGTAGGCGATGTGGTATGAGACGAGCCTGACGCGACTGTTGGGCATCCAGTATCCGCTGATTCTGGCGCCAATGGCGGGAGGACCGACTACGCCGGAGCTGGTGGCGGCAGTCTCGAACGCGGGCGGGCTGGGATCACTTGGCGCGGCGTACCTGGCGCCCGCCGCGCTGCGCGCCGCCATCCATGCGATTCGCGAGCGCACGGATCGCCCGTTCAATGTGAATCTCTTCGCTCCGTTGCCCGAGGAGACGCCGCCCGCCGCAGTGGCGCGCGCCCAGGCGCGGCTGGATGCCTACCGCGCGGAGCTGGGGATTCCCGCCAGCGCGGCGCCGACGGGGCCATTCGCTCCGGCCTTCGCGGAGGCGCTCGCGGCGCTCGTGGAGGAGCGCGTGCCGGTCGTCAGTTTCACCTTTGGCCTGTTGCCCGCAGACGCCATGCGGCAGATCAAGGAGAGCGGCGCGGTCGTGCTCGGCACCGCGACGACGGTGGCGGAAGGCGTCGCGCTGGCGGCGAGCGGTGTGGACGGCGTGGTGGCGCAGGGCAGCGAGGCGGGCGGACATCGGGGCACCTTCCTGGGCGACATGGACGCGGCGCTGATCGGCACGCTGGCGCTGGTGCCGCAGCTCGCGGACGCGGTGCGGGTGCCGGTGGTGGCGGCTGGCGGCATCATGGACGGGCGCGGACTGGTGGCGGCGCTGGCGCTGGGCGCGGCGGGCGCGCAGATGGGCACGGCATTTTTGACTTGCCCCGAAAGCGGCGCCCACCCCCAACATAAGGCGGCGCTGCTGGCGGCCACGGACGACGCGACGCGGCTGACGCGCGCGTTCTCCGGCAGGACGGCGCGGGCGCTGCGCAACCGCTTCGTCGAGGAGATGCGGGGGCACGAAGACGATATCGCCCCCTATCCCGCGCAGAACGTCCTCACCCGCGACATCCGGCAGGCGGCGGCGCGCCAGGATCAACCGGAGTTTCTGTCGCTCTGGTCCGGCCAGGCGCCCCGGCTCGCACGCACGCTCCCCGCCGCCGAGCTGGTGCGCGCGGTCGTCGAGGAGGCGGAGCGGGTGATCGCGCGGCTGTCTTCCAGGTAGCGACCAGAGTCAGAGAGGAGCGAGATTATCATGCGCACACTGCGGGATATGTATGCCTATAACGCCTGGGCCAACGCCCAGGTATTCGCCGTCTGCCGCGATGTAGATCAGGCGCGGCTGGATGAGCGCGCGCCCGGCACGTTTGGTACCCTCACCGAGACACTCAAGCACATGGCTGGTGTTGAAGCGGTCTATGCCCAAATGCTGCAAGATAAAGAACCAGGCGCCGAAGGAGCGCAGGATGCATTCTTCGCGCACGACCTGGCATGGTTCGCGGAGACCACGGCGCGAGCCGGTCAGGTGTATAGCAAGCTGCTTGCGAACGCCAGCGACGCCTTTTTCGATGAGCCGCTGCATGTTCCCTGGTTCGATTTCGCGCTGACGAAGCATGATGGGCTGTTGCAGGTGCTGAGCCACTCCGCCCAGCACCGTGCACAGGTCTTTAGTGTGCTCGGCCAGCGTGGTGTCGAGGTGCCGAACGTGGACTACGTGTTCTTTGTGATGAGCAAGCTATCGGGAGGAGCATAGATTCCGCCGTTTGCGGTGATTCGCTCCTCCCTTTCGCGGGCCATCTATTGGCTCTGGGTGAACTTTTTCCAGTCGGCCAGGAAGTTTTCGATGCCCTTGTCCGTCAGGGGGTGCTTGGTGGACTTGAGGAGCACGTCGTAGGGTACGGTGGCGATGTCCGCGCCGGCTTTGGCGGCCTCGATGATATGGAGCGGATGGCGGATGCTCGCGGCGAGCACCAACGTGGCGAGCTTGTGCTGCCGGTAGATCTCAACGGTATCGCGGACGACCTGCATGCCATCCTCCGAGATGTCGTCGAGGCGACCCACAAACGGGCTGATGATGTAGGCGCCAGCGAGGGCGGCGTAGAGCGCCTGGGGCGCGGAGAAGCAGAGGGTGACGTTGGTGCGGATACCCTCGGATTTAAGCTGTTTGACGGCGCCCCAGCCGGCGGGCGTCGAGGGTACCTTGACGACGACGTTGGGATGCCATTTGGCGAAGCGGCGCCCCTCTTCGACCATGCCCTTGGTATCCAGGCTGATCGTCTCGGCACTGATGGGGCCGTCCACGATGTCCGCGATCTCGCGGATGATGTCTTCGTGGCGTTTGCCGGCGTTCTTGCTCATGAGGGTGGGATTGGTGGTGACGCCGCTGAGAATGCCCCAGGCTGCCACCTCGCGAATCTCGTCAATGTTGGCGGTATCGAGAAAAATGCGCATAGCTGTGTCCTCCTTTTCCTGGTCATATATAGTATAGCGCACCGACTCACCATCCCACGTGAGATCGGGTGGCGTGCACCAGCCTTTGCTGTTCGGCAGCGCGCGGGCAGCGCGCCCGCGGCCAGCAAAACCCCTCACCTCAATGTCCGCCCGTTCGCTGAGCTACCTGATCTGGCCAGCGGATACGCCAGCCCCAATTGGGATGGCCGAGCGGTTTTGTGGCGCCGAGGCGTCGTGCGCCTTCTTGCGTGCGGCGAAGAAGGGGCGCTCGGTGAGCTGGAAGGAGATATAGGCAACGACAATCGTGAGTGCGAAGCCGACGAGGAAGCGCACGAGACACATCTCGAAGACGCTGGTGGTGACCGGCAGAAGGGGGTCAATAGCGTTCATGATGGGGACGTGCCAGAGGTACACGCTGTAGGAAATGAGGCCGACAAAGCGCATGGGCCGCGATTCGAACGGACGGCGCGCGAGTGGCGGTCCGAAGAGCAGGCCGAAGAGGATGCCAGCGTAGGCAAAACCCATGAGCAGCTCTTCGTAGTGGAGATGTGCTCCTGGCTTGTAGACCACCAACAGGGCAAGGGCGACACCGCCGATGAGGCTACCAGTGCCAAGCCGGCGCACCAGCACTGGACGAAACTCGCCCAGTCGCGCGATCTGTTTCAGATAGACGTAGGCCAGCGCGCAGAGCATGCCGGAGCCGAAGACGGCGATGTGGAACAAGAGACTGAACGGACCAATGAAAAGCGTCGAGATGTACGGAAAGCTGAGCTTGTGTGTGTGGTCAATCATGTCGCTCGCCACTGAGATCAGGACGAGGCCAGCCAGGAAAATGACGGCGGCGCGGGCCGGTGACCAGCGGTGCGCCAGCTTAAAGAGCACCCAGGCGAGCAGCGGCAGAACCGCGTAGAACTGCACTTCGACGGACATCGTCCAGTAGACGACGTTGAAGCCCATCGCCGTGTCGAATGTCGCGTTCGAGGCATAGAGCAGGTGCAGCAGATAATTGCCGACGTTTGCCAGCGTGATAGACCCCGCCAGGAAAATGAGCGTGAGGCTGACCCAGTACGCGGGACCGACACGCAGGATACGCCGTTTGTAAAACATGCGCGGTGAAGGCTGGGACTGGAGGCCGAAGATCCACCGGGCGTATGGCAGGGTCAGCAAAAAACCGCTGAGGACGAAGAACAGCTGCACGCCGGTGCGGCCATAGGTGATGGGATATTGATGGGCCTGCCAGTTTGGGATGATGTGCTCGATACCGGGCACGAAAAGCCAGGCGTGGTACAACACGACGATGATGACGGCAACGGCGCGCAAGCCATCGAGCGCGGGAATGGGGCTTACGGCGCCGCTCTCTGGCCAGAGGTGTGACCGAATGGCAGACCAGCCGGGCCAGGCAGGCATCTTACTGCTGGCAGCCTGAGCAATGCGCTCTTTTACTGATGCTGGTGCTGTGGCCATCAAATCGTATCCTCTCAGAATGCGCAACCGAGTGATATGAGCGTGGAGGCGTCCGCGAATTCACCCCTACTAAATAGGCTGCCAACTTGGGGTAGAGATTCGGTTATGACGCGAGTTGTGGTCTGGTGATAGTTGAGTTCATGAGCCATCAGCAGACCACATCTGCTCCGTCGCCGCATCGCATCATGCAACGTCTCGCGGAGAGGATAGCGCGTGCGCGGACCGCTAGCGTCAGCCAGCGCGCTTGAGCTCGATCTGGCCGTCGCGCACGCGCACGTCGTAGCGCGGCTGCGCCATCGTCGCCGGACCCGTCACCGGCTTGCCATCGCGCAGGCGGAAGCGCGAGCCATGCCACGGGCACTGCACCACGTCGCCTTGCAGCTCGCCTTCGTCGAGCGGGCCGCCAGCGTGGCCGCACGTGCTGGAGATGGCGTAGTAGCGCTCGCCCATGCGCACCAGCAGCACCGGCACGCCGGCCACCATCACTTTGGTGAGCGCGCGCTGCTGTACGTCGGCCACGGTCGCGACGGCCTCGAAGTCCTCGCCGCCGGCCTCCCAGGCGGTGTGGTTCACGCCCGTGCCCTTGCCGAAGACCATGTCCCCGCCGTAGTACGCGCCGACAAGGACCGTGATAATGCCCAGGAAACCTATGATCGCCGCCGCCGCGCTGTCGCCCGTGCTCGTCGTGAAGCGCAGAATCATGGAGATGATGTAGAGCACCGCCGCCAGCGACATGAGAGAGCCATGCAGCAGCCCTACGGCCCGCTCGGAGCCGTAGGTATCGCTCCAGTCTGTTGCGCCGGTCGCGGCGGCGCCGAGCGCCGTGATCACGCCGACCAGCACCAACGCCTGCGCGCCGCGTGCCGCCCAGGCGTTGCCGGTGGGCGCGGCGAGCCAGAGGATGTCGAAGAGCGCCGCGAGCAGCCACGCGCCGATGGGTATATCGGTAATGACGGGGTGGATGGGGTGGCCGAACCAGGTGCCGTTCAGCAGCGTCTTGAAAGTGCGCGGCGGCTTGCGATTCGCGCCGATCAACACCTTGATGCCGTTCTGCAAAGGATCGCCGAGCCGGTCGGCTAGCGACACTTTCGCGGGCGCTTCGGTTGCCGTCACAATAGGATCGCTCGTTTCAGCCATGTGGGCACCTCCTGGTTCTTGCGGTCCCATAGGTATGGTAGGGACGCCACTGCGTTGGGGCGGGTCGGGCGGACTGCGTCGCCGCCATGACCACGCACAGAAGTATACGCCGCCGGGAACCGCGGGCCGCATGCGTCATAGGGTCTTGCCCGGCTGCTACCAAGATGGTAGCTCGCCTCACCTTTTATTGTCAACCAAATTAGTCAACAATAACGCGGTACTGTACGAAAGGACAGGAACCTCACCCCCTACCCCCTCTCCTGCGAGGAGAGGGGAGGACGCGGGTGCGCGGGTAGCGCTTGGGCGGACACTTTTGGTATGAATAGATGGCAACACGTCATATCACTAGCCGCGGCGGCCAGCGCCGCCGGAGCAACCACATGGAGGAGGCCGTATCATGGACTGGAAACTCGAATTGGTGATCATTCCGGTATCGGACGTGGACCGCGCGAAGACGTTCTATACCGAAAAGATCGGGTTTCACGCGGACCACGACCAGCGGGTGAGCGACACGCTCCGTTTTGTGCAGCTAACACCTCCGGGGTCGGCGTGCTCGATCGCCCTGGGAGAAGGCCTCACGGATGCTGTTCCAGGCTCCGTGCGTGGGCTGCAAATGGTGGTCGCCGATATCAACACCGCGCATGCGGAGCTCGTCGGGCGGGGCGTGGAGGTCGGTGAGGTCGAGAAGCTCGCCTGGGGCTCGTTTGTGTATTTCAGCGATCCGGACGGCAACCGCTGGTCGGTACAGCAACTCCCCGCTCGCGGCTGATCGAGCGAAGGTGAACAGGGTACGTGCCGAGGCGCCTTCAGAACGCGAGAATCTCCTGAGGTGTCGCGGCACGTACTCCAAGGCTGTCTCTGATCTGGTCTTTGATGACGACGAAATGTTTTCGGTCATAGGTTGCGATGTAGCCGGCGCGGGCTTTTATGGCAGCCACGATGATTGAAATATCCGTCACCTCAGCGAGAGCGGTAAGCCCGGTCACGCGCCCGAACTATTCGTTGTCGGGATCGGCCCGGTTTTTCAAGAAGTCCGCGAATTCCTGGAACGGCGCTCGCTGGACGCCGCTTACCTGAGCGCTGGCCGCTCACCCGGCGAAAGGTCGCCGAGGGTGCGCTACGATGACTGCGCGTGGTCGGCGGCGGCAACTGGCTCTGGCACATCGCCCGGCGCTTTTCCCAGCGCTTCACTGGTGCGCCCGTTCCGCACCTCTTCGAGCACGACCGCAATCGCTGAGGCGACCGGAACCGCCACCAGCGCGCCCACGATGCCAAAGAGGCTGGCGCCGGCCAGCAGCCCCAGAATCACAGCGAGCGGATGGAGCTGCACGGCGCGACCCATGATGCGCGGCGCGAGCAGATTGCTCTCCAATTGCTGAATAATCACATATGCGATGATCGTGAAGAGGGCTTTCAGCGGATCCTGCGTGAACGCGACCGCGACGGCGGGCACGGCGGCGATCCACGGGCCGACCAGGGGAATCAGCTCGGCGACGGCGGCGACAACCGCCAGCAGCAGCGCGCTCGGCACACCCACGATCAGCAACGCTATGAAGCTCGCCAGCCCAATCGAGGTGCTTAGCACGATCTGGCCCAGCAGCCAGCTTCCCATGCGCGTGCCAATGTCATCCGTCACACGGTACGTTTGCGCGTGGCGGCTGGCTGGCAGAAACGAGAGCAGGTACGCGCGCACGCGCTCGCCATCCACCACCAGGTAGAACGTGATGAGCATGGTGAGCAGCACTGTGAGCAAGCCGCCGAAGACACCTAGAGCGACGCCGATCAGGTTAAGCGCCTGCGCGAAGATCGCGCCGGCCTGATTGCCGAGCTGCTTCACCTGATTTTGCAGCGCCGGACCAAGCGGCGGCAGGAAGGGGAATTGCCGCTGGAGATCATTGAGACTCTGCACGAACCGCGCGCCGAAGTGGGGTGCCTGGGCCACCAGCGACTGAACCTCGCCCACGACTGGCGGCACCAGCAAAAATCCCAGGCCGACCATAGCCAGAATCACCAGCACGTAGACGAGCAGCACGGAGACACCGCGCGGTATGCCGATGCGGGTGAGCCGGACAGTCAGCGGAGCGATGCCAGCAGCGAGAATCGTCGCGATCAAGACCTGAAGCAGAAGGTCGCGCAGCTCGATAACGAGCCAGAGTCCTATCAAAGCGCCCACTGCCGCGACGACCAGCCGCACGGGAGTCGCCCACGGGCCTGGTCGTGACAGTGGGGTCACAGTATCGCGGAACGCTTCGGCAGCGGTAGGCGCTGGCTCCGTGTGGATGCTCATCGCCGCATGCGTTTCGTCGGGTATCTCCATTTGCGTCTCCCTGGGTCGCCCATCACCGGATAGCGCACTCTCTGATAGAACGCACAAGACCTAACCTCCCACGGCGCTCCCGCGCCATGTGACGCAGTGCGCGCGAGCATGTGGGCGGGCATCTGACACGACACCGGCACGGATAGCACTGTGTCGCGCATGATGGCACATCGAGAAGCTTGCCACATGCATGTGGAAGATCAGCGCCGGATGTGTGCGAAATACGAAACACGGAATTTGATCCACTATACACTGAATCACCATGAGGCAGAGGACTCCGCCGCGACGGGACCGGCGCACTGCTGATTCCATGATCAGCGTCTGCCCGGCATGTGGATGTGCGTGACATGCCACAGATGTCGAGTCTGCCGCGCATCTGCCACACACACGCTTCCTCAAAACGCACGCGCTCAACGCTTGACGTACGGGCATCTTGTGCTGTTTAATCTGTGACACGAGGTAAATATCGAATGAACGACGACATTGATAGAGAAATTGTGAAGATTATTCAGACCGACGCACGTATCAGCGTCGCCGAGATCGCGCGCCACCTTGGCATGGCCCCCTCCGGCATCCTTGAGCGCATCCGCAAGCTTGAAGTGCGCGGCGTCATTCGCGGCTACGAGGCGCGTCTCGACCCTCAGGCGCTGGGGCGCGGCTTGCTCGCGTTCGTCTTCGTGCGCGCGGATGAGCGTGTCGGGAGCGGCGTGACCGGCGAGCAGCTTGCCGCCATACCTGATGTGCAAGAAGTGCATCATATCGCGGGCGAAGACTGTTATCTGGTGAAGGTGCGCGTCGAGAACACCGAGGCGCTTGCTCGCCTGCTGCGCGATCGCTTTGGCGCCCTCGATGCCGTACGCTCAACACGCACAACCATTGTGCTGACAACGCTCAAAGAGACCGCGACCTTACCGGTTCCCATCCCAGAGGAGGATATTCGTGAGTGATCTTCGTGCCGCCGCCGCTCCCCCACGCGTACGTATTATCGCGGCGTTCGCGGCAGTCTATCTCATCTGGGGCTCAACCTACCTCGCCATGCGCTTCGCCGACGAATCGCTGCCGCCGTTCCTGATGGCTGGCACGCGGTTCCTCATCGCGGGCGCACTCCTCTACGGCTGGCTGCGCCTGCGTGGCGCCGCGCGTCCGTCGCGCGTCCACTGGCGCTCAGCGTTGATTGTGGGTGTCTTGTTGCTCGTTGCCGGCAACGGCATGGTTGCCTGGTCCGAGCTGGTGCTGCCGTCCAGCCTGGCCGCGCTGCTCATTTCCACAGTGCCCATCTGGATAGCGCTGCTAGACTGGCTGCGGCCCGGCGGGCGGCGTCCCTCGCGGGCGGCGCTGCTCGGTCTGGCGCTCGGCTTCGCGGGCGTCTTCCTACTCATCGGACCAGATGCCATCAGCGCGCATAGCGCGCACGGCAGCCCCAGTGGCTTTGTGCTGCTCGTCGTGCCGCTGGCCGCGCTCTCCTGGGCCGCCGGATCACTCTATTCGCGCTCCGCGAAGATGCCCGCCACCCCGCTGCTCGGCACGGGGATGGAGATGCTGGTGGGTGGCGTGTTGCTGCTTGCCCTCGCCGTGGTCACTGGTGAGCCGGCACAGCTCCACCTCCAGAGCGTCTCGCCACGCTCGCTGCTGGCCGTCGGCTATCTCATTATCTTCGGCTCGCTCGTCGGCTTCACCGCCTATGTCTGGCTGCTGCGCGCGACGACACCCGCACACGCCGCCACTTACGCATACGTGAACCCCGTCGTGGCCGTCTTCCTGGGCTGGGCCTTCGACAACGAGCCGCTGTCGGCACGCACCCTCATCGCGGCGGCCATCATCATCGCGGGCGTCGTCGTCATCACGTCGTTCCACTCGCGCAGCGTCGCGCCGGACCAAGCGCGGGAATTGCAGCAAACTCGCCCACGGGCGTTGCCGCCTGCCCTGGCTGAAGCAGTGAAGCCGGCAATAAGCATCGAGGAATAGCTGCTCCGTCCGCCGCGTGCTGACGAGCGGCAACGGTGGAAGCGGGCAGTATTCTACTACCCAACGTCAGTCGCGCCGCGTGGACTTGATGTCGTTCCGAAGAGAAAGTGCGAACACTAAATCTGTACGCTCTCGACGATCGCATCCGGCGACACCAGCGGACCCGCCGAGCCGTCATCCAGCGGCAGCGACGCCGACTCGCGCAGCGCCGCCCGCACCGTCCGTGACTGATGCACAAGCCTCCGCAGCGTTGCCGGATCTATAGACTGATCGCCATCCGAGAGGGCCTCGTCTGGGCGTGGGTGCATCTCCACGATCAGTCCGTCGGCTCCCGCCGCGATAGCCGCCACGCCCATCGGCAACACCAGCCCGCGCATGCCTGTCGCGTGGCTTGGGTCCACCAGCACCGGCAGATGCGTCAGGCTTGCCAGCAGGGGCACGCAGTTGAGATCCAGCACATTGCGCGTCATCGTATCGAAGCTGCGAATGCCGCGCTCGCAGAGAATGACGTTCGCATTACCCTCCGCCAGAATGTATTCCGCCGCCAGCAGCCACTCCTCGATAGTCGCGGAAGGGCCGCGCTTGAGCAGAATTGGCCGTCCCGAGCGCCCCGCCGTGCGCAGCAGTGGATAGTTCTGCATGTTACGGGCGCCGATCTGCAAGACATCCGCCAGCGCCGCGACAGCCCCCACCAGGCCGGGCTCCATGACCTCCGTCACGATGGGCAGACCGGAAGCCGCGCCCGCTCGTGCCAGCATCTCCAATCCTGGCATCCCCAGCCCCTGGAAGCTGTATGGCGACGTTCGCGGCTTGAACGCCCCACCCCGTAGCAGATGCGCCCCCGCTCCGCGTGCGAAGCGCGCGGCCTCGAAGATCTGCTCCTCGCTCTCGACGGAGCACGGTCCTGCGATGATGATGGGATCGCCTCCGCCGAAGACGACCTCACCCACCTTCACACGTGTCTTCACCGGCGACAGCGCCTTACTGGCAAGCTGATAGGACGTAGAAATAGGAATGAGCCGTGCCACGGCCGGATGCCGGGCGAGCTGCGCTCGCACGCCCGGCCGCATAGCCGATGTAGGCACACAGAACACCTCGCCAGCCACGCTCCGCACGGGACGTATGTACTCAATAGCGGGAGGATTTCGCAACATGCGGGCGATTTCATCCCGTTGTGCGGATGTAGCGCCCTCGCGCAGGACGACTACCATAGAAAGTCCCTCTTTTCAGCCTCCACGCGTGACCATTCTTGATCGCCCGCGCACCGTCCGCTACCTTCGCCTTCCGGCCCGCACGGATGGGCGCTCGCCGGAAGCGGCTTCCCGCGACGCGGGAAACAAAAAAGCAGAGGACTTCTCCTCTGCTTCCCCTCCGACCTGCCGCCGGGCTCGCGCTTGCCGCCATGACAAACGACCCGCCGTCAAGCCGGAGGGCAGCGCCAAAACCAAAAATAGGATTGGTGATGGGTGTCTGTTAACAGACTGCTGAGTTCGTTCATGGTATCCAGAGTATAGGGCGTCCCCACTTCTGTGTCAAGCCTCTTGAGCAGGCAGCCGGAGCATCGTCTTGATACGAGCTGGCGCTGCTTGTCCTATTGACTCGTCATCCACTGGCGTGGCACAGTAGGAGATGTGCGGCGTTGCCGCCAGCATGGAGGTGTATAGGTCCCGGTGGGCTTCGCGGTCTTCAAAACCGTTGCTCGGCACCCCGCGGTGTCGAGGGTGGGTTCGACTCCCATACGCCTCTGCCCAGCATTCAACGCGGTTTACCTTTATTTAAGGAGCGGGAGGCGCCGCCGCTAGCGCCCACTCTGGACATTGTTTGACAGCCATTTTGACAGCCACCAGAATCTCGCCTTTTTCACGTCAAGACAACGTACCGCCCTGAGCAGGCTCGTTCTCCACGCTGTCTGCGTTCGTGAAAAGCGCATCCATGTGATCGGCGACAGCAGCGTGCATGGCAGGGATGACATGGCTGTAGGTGTTCAAGGTGAGGGTAATCGTGCTATGGCCGAGCAACTCCTGCACGATTTTGGGATGGACCTCTTTCTCCAGAAGCAGCCTCGCGCCCGTGTTGGAATCGCACTTTGCGAAGTACCGGGGCCTGGTGCCCAAATTGGCATTGCTCTTCCACATCATTGACGGTGTGGACGG
>DATGEP010000073.1:0-11250 GCA_035310125.1 Ktedonobacterales bacterium | reverse complement strand
CTCCACCCGATCTGTCCCTCACCGGGCGCCTGTTAGAGTAGGATCGCGATGTTGGCCGCTCAGCACGTGATGAAACAGGGATCGCGCCGCTCATGGATCACACACAGAAGCTCATCCGTTTCTTTCGCGGTGCAAACGAGTATTAGGGCAGCACGCGATGCTCGCGCATGTGGTGGAGCATGTCCATCTGGTGGAGCAGATCAAGCATCAACTCCCCCTGTCGCCCAATCTGGGCCGCCTGGTGTTCCAGGTGCAGCAGGATCGCCTCCACCTCCTGCTCCGCCTTCGTGTTCACCTCGAAGTCTGCCTCGGCGCGAAGCTCGCTGTGACGGCCTTGCAGATTCTGCCCGACCATCAACAGCGGCATCAGAAAGATCTGGATCATGTTCGAGATGAAGAGCCAGAAGACGAACGCCGGCCCTGGGTCGAAACGCACTTGCCTGGGCGCAAGGATATTCCATCCCAACCAGAAGATGGTCCAGAAGAAGATGATCAGGAAGAATCCGAATGTGCCCACACGGTCGGTGATGAACACCGATACGCGGTCCAGCAGGCTCATCAGGAGGTGGACCTCTTGATTGGCGTTGCGCACAGCGCTCTGTCGGTGCCGGACGTGCGGGACCAGCCTGCCCGTGCCGTCGAAGACCTCGCGCTCGACCATTTCTGCGTCTGCGCCCAGGTCGCGCAGCATCGCCTCCAGCGCCGCTGCCTGCCGCAATGCAGCCGGCGTGGCTCGCCCGTTACGCTGCGTCCTGTTGAGGAGAGTAGCCGGCATTCCAGCCGGCCGCCGCGCCGCGGTCGCGTCACAGCCCGCCTGCCACTGGTGCATGCCGCCGTGCTGCGACCGTTCCCTATGCCTCCTAGGTGCTCCCTGGCTCTCATCCCGACCGTGGCGCCATCCGCTGGCTGTGGGATGCCACGAGCGCTAGTATCCGGTGAATTCTTCGGTGCGGATATTGTCATCATCCACTTCAGCGTCATTGAGGATTTTGCGCATGGCAGCCACCAGGCTGGCCGGGCCAGTGCTATAGTAGATAGGCGCTGTAAGGTCAGCTACATAGCGCTTGAGCATCGCTTTCGTGACATATCCCCTCTCACCTGCCCATGCTTCGCGCGAGAGTTCCATTTTCGTCATCGTCGGGACGAACGTAAACTGAGGATTCTGCGCTGCACTCTGTCTCAATTCGTCTAGGAAGGCGGCATCTTCTGGTCGGCGGTTGGCGTAGAACAGCACGATGCGGCGCGGTATCGCCTTGTGGATGGCGTCAAGCACGATACTCCGCACCACCGTAATACCAATGCCGCCGGTGAGAAAGACCGCCGGAATGGCCGCGTTCTTATGCAGCGTAAATGAGCCATATGGGGCATCAAGTTTGAGTTGTGTTCCGTCGGGCAGGTGCTTGAGTACGCGCTTAAATGCCGTATCACGCAGGCGCGTGGCAATGCACAGGTCCTTTTCGTAGGGAGCGCTCGCGAGAGAAAACCCTCGTATGTTGCCTTCAGCATCGGTTTCGGGCGGCTCGATGAGCGTAAAGTCGGCGAACTGACCGGCCTTATACTGAAAGCCCTCCGGCTTTTCGAAGTGAAAAGCCATCGTACCGTCTGCCACGTCCTCTCGTCGGGTTAGTTGCACCATCTGTATCGCCATCTGTGTCCTCGCTATCTTGCGTACGCTCGCTATAGAGGGAGGTCTCTCGGTGTAGCTTGGTGTAGCGCGGTGTGCTACACCTCTTGCAGATCCGCGTGTTATCGTCACAGCTTTTGACCAATGAAGTGGGTGAGATCTGCCGTGCGACAGGCATAGCCCCATTCGTTGTCATACCAGGCGACAACCTTGACGAAGTGGGTACCCAGTATCATCGTCGAGAGGCCATCAACGATGGCGGAATGCGCATCCCCACGAAAGTCCGACGAGACCAGCGGCTCTTCGGTATAGGCAAGAATGCCTTTGAGCCTACCCGTAGCGGCATGCTTGAACGCGGTATTGACGGCCTCCCGACTCGCGGGTTCTCTGAGCGTGGCCACGAAATCCACCACGGAAACGGTCGCTGTCGGTACACGCAAGGCCAGACCATCGAACTTGCCCGCGAGCTCCGGGATCACCAACGCGAGCGCGCGAGCGGCGCCAGTCGTCGTCGGGATGATGTTCTGGGCGGCGGCGCGGGCACGGCGGAGATCGTTGTGAACGACATCGAGCAGGCGCTGGTCATTGGTGTAGGAATGAACGGTCGTCATCAAGCCTTGTTCGACGCCAAACGTGTCATGGACGACTTTCACTGTGGGCGCCAGACAATTCGTCGTGCAGGACGCATTCGAGACGATATGATGCTGGGAAGGATCGTAGGTATGCTCATTCACGCCGAGGACAAGCGTCACGTCCTGATCGGTCGTGGGGCCGTGAAATGTAGCCGAGACGACCACCTTCTTCACCGTCCCGCCGAGGTGGGCGCTGGCCTTGGTGGAGTCGGTGAAATGACCGGTGCTCTCGATAACGATCTGTGCGCCCACATCACTTCAAGGGATCTGCCCAGGGTCGCGCTGGGCAAAGACGGTGAGACGCTTGCCATTGATGACAAGAGCATGTTCTTGAACCTCGACCGTGCCTTGGAAGCGGCCATAGGTTGAGTCGTAGCGCAAGAGGTGCGCGTTCGTTTGCGCATCGGTGATGTCGTTGATGGCGACGACTTCCAGATCGTCTGGATGCCACTCTAACATAGCCCGCAAGCACTGGCGACCGATGCGCCCGAATCCATTGATACCAACACGTGTAACCATCGGTCGGAATCCTCCTCAAGGTGAATGACCTTGATGCAGTTATCGCAGTCTGATGTACCCCAACATTGAACTCGAAAATGGATGACATGCTGGTGCTATAGCCGGTGACGGTGGCTGATCCTGCGCAGTCGCCTCCAGCTACCCCGGCCAACGGGGAGCGCGCTCGACGATGCCCGCCCAGCACCGTGTCCTGAGGTTAGTCTACAAACTGGAAGGGGCGCCGTACAGCCTCAGGGTTCGACAGATCTCTGGACATATCCAGGTCAGTGCGCCATACTAGAGTGTCAGTGGTGCCGACGGTCGTGTGCAACATACCCCTTGCCGCCAGACTGGTAGCCCCCAACTGGTGGGGCATCCGCATTCCCGGTGAGCGGTGCGGTAAGGAGCCAGGAAGTCTCGTCAGGAGGTCGCCGGTGACCAAGCAAGAACGCCAGCAGGAGGTCTCTAGCCGCTTCCACCATATCGGCGATGTCGCCGCCCTGACGGGTCTGTCGGCCGACGCGCTGCGCGCCTGGGAGGATGTTGGCTTGCTCATGCCCCAGCGCTCCGCCGGAGGCGTGCGCCAGTACACCGAAGACGACATTGCCCGCGTCCGCCTGATCGCCCGCACACTGCAGCGCGGAGGCTTCTCGCGCGCGGCGGTGGCCATGCTGCTGCGATCTGGTGATCTTCAACCGGACGCTGCAGATTACGCCCCTGGCCCTACGCGCGTGCGCCGCGCGGGTCAGCGCATTGGGGCACCTGGCGCCGACATCGTGGATGACCGGCACAGCGACCGCCGGATGCTCGAGGCGGTCGCCCGAATCAGTAATGCGCTGGCGTCGGGCCGGGCGTTGAGCGACGTCTTGGAGGTGATCTGCAGCGAGACCTGCGGAGCATTCGGCGTCTCCGACTCGATTCTGTGGCTGGCGGCTCCCCCCTCAGATGGGGGTGACATGCGCGTTGTGGTCGCAGATCCGACGGTTGAAACCAGTGCGTACGCTGGGCCACCGCGAGCGCTTTTCGCGGTGGCGGCCTGCGGCCAGCATTGGGGACTGGCGCCGCTGGGCAGCGAACCATGGCGCACCATCCCACTGGACGATGCGCATTTTCCCCCAGCTCAAGCATTTCTTACGCGTCGCAGCGTGGTCGTGACGACACAAGACATCTCCGCGCGCGTACATCCTGAACTCGCCAGGATGACGCCGGGAGCGGCGTTCATGTGCATGCCATTGCTGGCTGCTGGGAGTGCGCCGGTCGGCGTCCTCGGCCTGCGCGAGGCGCTAAATGCCGAGCGTTTCGGTGAGGATGACTTGGAGCGCATCCGGCTCTTCGCCGTGCAGGCATCGCTCGCCATCCAGACGGCGCGCCTCCACACCGCGATCCAGGCGGCTCAATTGGAGGCCGATAACCAGCGGATGCGCTGGCAGATCGCGATAGACGTCTTACCCGCCCTCGTGTGCATCTGTGATACCGCGCTGCGTGCCACGTATATCAGTCCGACCTGTCGGGCGGTTCTGGGTTGGCCCGCGCCGCCGCGCCCTGGCAGCGACCTGGCAGAGCTCCCTACGGAATGGGTCACACATCAGGGATTCTTCTGGCTCGCCGAGGCGGCGCCCGTTGCGGACTCTCTGCCGCCCGATGAGCTGCCCTTGCCGCGCGCCTTGCGTGAACACCAGCCGGTCCATAACATCACGGTGGTCCACCGCCGTGACGATGGAACCAACCGGCTGATTAGCTGGGACGCCGCGCCGATGCCAGATGCCAGCGGTCAGGTCCTGGGTGCGATCGCATTCGGTCGCGACGTCACGCTGGAGCACCGTCTGCGCGAGCGTGAAGCCAGCCTCGCTGCCGTGGCCCACGCCGCGACCGCGACACCCGTCTCGGGAGGCGTCGAGCGTCATGCCGTCCGCATCCTGCGAGCATTAGTCGAGAACACGCAATCGCCGATGATGGCGGCGACCTTGTACCTGCTCGATGAGCAGGCGGGCGTCTTGCGGCGTGTGGGAGCCGTCGGTGGAGAGCGGAGCAGCGTCCATGCGCCCGCGGTCCCGATCACGCCGCAGCATCCCTGGTGGCCTTTGCTGGTCGCCGGCCCCGTCTACTCGGCGCACGATCGGGAACGGCCCCGCTGGCTCCGTACGATCGGTCTCGCCACATGGAAGGCGAGCAGCTTGCGCGCGTGGGCGAGCGTGCCGCTGCGCACCGGCGGCATTCTGGTAGGGGCGCTGGTCATCGGGTTAGGAACCCCGCATGTGTGGGACGCCGCCGAGCGGACGTGGTTGGAAGCCTGTGCCGCCGCGATCACTATGGCGATCGAGAATGGCCGCCTCCTCAGCGCCGAGGGAAACCCGTCTCGGACATGAGAGTGAGCGACGGCGCCCGATAGCTGGGCCGAGCGCTACGTCCGGCACGAGAGACACCATCCGTCAGGCGCTCCGCATGCGCCTGACGGATGGCCCGTGCTCGCGCACGCTGGTATCCGCCTGGCTCTCACCGGACCCGAGCAGAGGCAGCCGTACGGTGAAGATAGTGCCTTCCCCGATGACTGAGGAGGCGGTGATGCTCCCCTCGTGGGCAGTGACCAGTTCTTTGGTGATGTACAGGCCGAGTCCAAGCCCGTCCCGCGCCGTCGAACCCGCCTGGGGAGACTGAAAGTAGCGCGTGAAGATCTGCGGCAGGTCGGTCGCGCTGATGCCGGGGCCGTAGTCCTGTACTTGCAGCTCCGCCTCACCTCGTTCCGGCGCACTGCCAGTTGAGCCGTCCGCACGCCGGAGACGCACGTCAATCCGCTGCGTGCCGGGCGCGTACTTGATTGCGTTGGTCAGCAGATTGAGGATGATCTGCTCCAGTCGCGTGGCATCCGCCATCACCACCAGCGGCTCCGTGCTACCGTCGAGGACGATGGTCTGTCCCTGGGTGTCGAGCCGCGCCGTCTCGACCGTCTCGGCCAGCAGCGCGCCGAGGTCGACAGGGGCCAGTTGAAGGTGCAGTTTGTCCTGCTGCGCCCGTTCCACATCCAGCAGGTCGTTCACCAGCACCCGCAGCCGCTGCCCCTGACGGAGCGCCAACCGGACGGCCGTCTGCATATCTTGGCCAGTGGCGCTAGCTAGCGGCTGCTTGGCAAGAAGTTGCAGGGCCATCAGGAGCGAGGTCAGCGGCGCGCGCAGCTCGTGGCTCGCCACCGCCAGGAACTCCTCCTGCAACAGACGCAGGCGGCGCTCGGTAATGTCGCGGATCGTGACTACACTGCCCTGCGCCGTGTTCCCGTTCACGATCGGTTGGCCCGTGGCCTCAAACGATTGGCGCGTGCCATCTGGCGCCGTCCTCGCGAATTGCATCGTAAATGAGCTGCCCGCGGCCGCACGTCGTTGTGGCTGCATTTCCGGCGGCAATGGGTGTCCCAATGGATCTTCCGCCACCACGACGGCATCGGCGCGACCAAACATGCGCGTGTACGCCGCATTTGTGAGCACCGTCACCCCGCCGGGATCCAGCACCATCAGAGCATCGCCCATGCTGAGAAGGATGGCCGCCAGTTGTGTGCGCGCCGCCTCACTCACGCGGTGCTGCTGCTCCAGGGATACCGCCATGCGCTGGAGCTCACGGCTACGCGCAGTGAGGTCGTCGTTGGCGGTGTGCAGTTCCTCGATGGTCGCTTCCAGCTCCTCGTTGACGGTCACGAGTTCCTCGTTCGTCGCCTGTAGTTCCTCATTGAGGGTCTTGATCTCCTCTGTCCCAGCCGCCGCCTCCTCGTGCCCCACCAGCAGATCCTCATTGGCGCCGCGCAGGTCCAGATTGGCTTCAACGAGTTGGTGGTTGGCGTGGAGGAGGGTATGGTTGAGGGCGGAGGTCTCTGCCACCTGCGCCCGTAGCCGCGCATTCTCTTCGATCTGGTCTCGGTACCGCTGTTCGATGTCGCTCTGTCCGGAGGACTGGGCCAGCAGGTGATCGGCCTGAGTGCGCGCAGACATCTCCGCTGCCGCCTGCTGCTGGCGGACCTGATGCGTCATGTCGCTGACCAACATCAGCACCAAGTCAGGCTCAGCGGGGGCCGCTGACCCTGCTCCTGCTGCTCCTTCGCGCGTGGTGACGTGTGGATAGCAAGCGACTAGCAGATGTTGCTGCTCGCCGTGCATGGTCTGCACCGTGACGATGCTCGCGCTCTCGTTGGGCATGTCCGCGGAGCGATGGAATGCAGAATCGAGAGCCGCGCGCAGTGGAGCGATGGGGACACCCTGGGTGACGTGAAGCAAATCCTTCCCGACCGTCGACGTGAAGATACCGAGGAGCCGAATGGCCTCGGGGTTGATGATCTGGATGTCATATTCCTGGTTCACCACGACGACGCCGAGCGGCGCATCCAGGACGAGGCTCCCGAGCCGCTCGCTGACGTTGGGCGTGCGCGACTCTGCAACCCCTGCCGGGCGCGTTCCTGGTGGCTCGGCCTGTGCTGCCATAGTTGCGGACCTGATCCACGTCGGGGCGGGGCGGTTCTCAGGATGTTCATCAGTCCGTCTGTGCAGGTCGAGCGCTCTGACCCGCTCGATGGGCGGCAGCACACGGTCACCGCGGCGCTGGTAGATTTTGAGATGCTCATCAGTAGCCTTAAAATAGGCCTGCGCCGGGTTGACGGTTTCTGCCTTGCCCAGGACTAAGTAGCCTGCTTCGCGCAAAGCAAACGCGAAGAGTTGGAGCGCCCGGCGTTGCAGTTCGGGAGCGAAATAGATCAGCACGTTGCGGCACAGCACCAGATCAATGTGGGGAAATGGCGCGCGTTGTCCAAGATCGTGCTGGCCGAAGATGACCAGGCCGCGAACACGCGGCACGACCTCGAAGCTGCCGTCGAGGGGCGTGAATGCGCGCGAGCGCACATCCTCTGGAATGCCACCGAGCGCTGCGGCTGGATAGATGCCGCGCCGGGCAAACGCCACCGCGTCCTCATCCAGATCGGTCGCGAAGATCTGGATGGTAAATTGCTCAAGTTCGTCGCCCAGCGCCTCGGCCACCAGGATCGCGAGCGAGTACGCCTCCTCCCCGGTGGCGCAGCCAGCCGACCAGATGCGCAGCAGGTTGTTCCGTGTCCGCGCGTGAGCGATGAGCTCAGGCAGCACCCGTTCGCGCAGCGCCGCGAAGAGGCTAGCGTCGCGGAAGAACTCAGTGACGTTGATCAGAAAGCTCCCGACCAATTTGGGATACTCCTCGGGATGCTGCGTGAGGTAGTCGGCGTAGTCGGCAAGCTGGCGCATACCAGTGGTAATCATCCGCCGCTGGAGCCGCCGCAAGATCGTTGGGCGCTTATAGTGGCTGAAGTCAATGTCACTCTGCTCGCGAACGCGGGTCAGCAACGCCTGGAGCGGCTCCTCGGCCTCTGGCTGCATGGGCACGCGAACGCCGGTCAATAAATCGTGCAACAGTGGCCCAATCCGCTCCAGATCGGACACAAGATCCACCGAAGTCGGCGCCAGTGACTCGGGCATGCCGGGGTACGCGGCGGTCGCCGGGTTTTCGATGATGACCGTGCCGCCCGCTTCCTTCACGGCACGCGCGCCCGATGCGCCATCCGAGCCAGTGCCGGTCAAAATCACGGCGATCAGGCGCTCGCCGTACGCCTGCGCGGCGCTCGTCAGCAACCGATCCACCGAGGGTTTGGGACGCTGCCCATCATGAGCCCCATCTGCGCGCAGACGCACCACGTGATCGATAATCTCAACGTGGCGGTCTGAAGGGACGACGTAGACCACCCCAGGCTCCAGGTGTTCGTCGTCGACAACCACGCGCACGGGGAGGGCGCTCCTCCGAGCCAGAATCTCCGCGAGGTGGCTGGGACGGCTAGGATCAAGGTGCTGCGCCAGCACGAGTGGGGCGGGAAAATCAGCGGGCAGTGTCGCGACGAGCGTCGAGAGCGCCTCGATGCCGCCGGCCGACGATCCAACAACCACCAGGCCATAGAGGCCGGTCTCATCTCGTGTTGTGGCCATGCGGCACGACCTTCCGTAACCTACCGGGCTGATGCGCGTGGTCATTGACGTGACACTGCCCGGTAGGCATCTACATTTCTCTCTGCTAGTGTCGAGTCGGCGCCGATGTCGATTCAGTACAGCATGGTCAATACCGCTGACAAGGTGACACTCCAACCCACGTTATTCGCAGCATCCCACAAGAAGCGACATTCGCTCAAATCGTATGAGCAATTTCGCGCCTCACGCGTAAACGTGGGGCGCCCTACCAGCGCACGCCGCAGCTACAGGTGATAGCGCCCCCACGCGGGTGCGTCACTGGCGGGGAATGATTCAAGTGACGCCTCAAGCACCCAATCGCGTGTGTCCATCTCGGTGTCGCTCGCATCTCCATCCCACGATGCCGCCAGGATTACCTGATGCTCCATGTCGTAGCGCGCCTCGGGAAGCACCTGTAGGCGCCCCAACGGGATCGGGCGCCCGCATACTTCACATCTGCCATAGGTGCCGTTATCGAACTTGGTGAGGGCGTGCCGCACTTCGGCACGGTCGCCTTCCAGGTCGAGCGACTCCTGATGGCTGGTGTCCCACGCCTCGAGATCGATGCTCTGATCCCCCGCGTCTCCGGTGAGGTCGCGGTTCCGATTTTGCTCTGGCGTATCGTCTGCGCCTTGAGCATCACGCCTGGACGCTATCTCGATCTCCAGGCGGCCACGTTCGCGTTCTAACTGTTGCTTGAGTTTCGCCAGTATATCTGGCGTCAGTGTGAGATGTGCGTCCATCTGGTGTCCTCTCCGATCCATGCTCAGTGATATTGTGGAAGGCCACCATGGTGAGCGGTCGCCCGACCTCGCGTGTGGTTGACATAGCCCTGCACCCACACGCAACAACTCTATATCTCCGTGTTTCCACTCTGTACTCGATGCAGGTCTAGCTTAGCCCACGGCCTGCTGTGCTGCAATCGCGAACTTCGACAAAAGTCTGGACAACTAAGAGACGCAGGCCTAATCGCCCCTGCTAAACGCCCACGTTGGCTCACGTTGTGCGGCGCAGCGCCTAGAGCCTGTTATGAACTACCGGGCAGGTGGATCAACTGATGCAGCATCAAGCAGATACAGGCGAGAAACGTCAGCCCGGCCACGGTCTCAGGCAGGCGTTCATCGTCACGCGCCAAGCGGCGAAACCGCGCCAGCCAGGCGAAACTGCGCTCCACCACCCAGCGGCGTGGCAACAGCACGAAGCCGTGTTTGGGGCCGTCGGCGTCGTGTAGCTTAACGTGAATTCTGGGTAAGCTATGCGGCTGGTAAGGCATTGAGACCTCCATCAAGATGCAACGAGGGCTTCTTGGGCTGCTGGCAGTAGGCGATAAGCCCGCAGAGGAGGTGCGCCAGGAAATTGTAGGGACTGCGATGACGGGTGTGCTCGATCTGGCAGATGTTCTTGAGTTGGTCGTTGACACTCTCGATGATCGCACGCTTCCGGAGCAGCAGCTTGTCGGAAGCGGCAAGGACCTGTTCACGCATATTCTTGCGCAGCTTGGTAATCAGCACGAGTCCGTGGGTTGAGAAGAGTTGCTCGGCGAGCGCCTGGGAGATATAGCCCCGGTCGCCAAACAGCTTGCCGACGAGGCGACGGACCAGACGGGGAACCGGTCGACGGTCATCGACATTACCGGGGGTGAGACAGAACGCGAGCAGCTCGCCACGATCATTGACGACCAGGTGCAGTTTGAAGCCATAGAACCAGCCCACCGACGTCTTGCCGCGTCGCGCATCGACGGCAAAGACGCGATGCTGGGCGATGCGCGCGTTCTTGCAGACTGACAGCGCGGTCGAGTCGATAAAGCTGATGCCGGTACACCGGCCCATCTGGGTCTGGAGGTAGACCGCTAACGGCAGCAGGACGCGCGGGATCAGTGCGACGAAGCGGGAGTAGCTCACCAACTGGGGGAACTCGGCGCGTAGCTGACACTGGACGTGGCGCGTATAGAAGCCTTTGAAGGTCCGGTAGCCTGACTGCTGGAAGAGGATGAGGATCGTCATGATCTCACTGGGATGCAGCCGCGTGGCGCGTCGCCGCTGACGCCCTGCCGCCACTTGCTCGCGCTCCCACAGCGGTTCAAACTGCTGCCAGAACGCATCCACCGAACAGAACAGGTCGAGTATACTCATGGACAATGCCTCCAGACCGGGACTGACGGGTTGTTGAGAACCGCATCATATCCCTGCTGAAGGCATTTCGCTTATCCAAGATTCACGTTAATGATGGCTCGACCATCTACGCTGTAGCGGGTCCGTCCGCAGGTGATGTCGTTGCGCTGGCAGTGGTAGATGGTACCATCCGCTGGCAAGCGCCGAGCGGCGATACCCTACTTGCCCTGTCGGGTGCGGACAGCGGTACGTTGTACACAGGCGGCATCAGTGGCGTTGTCAGTGCGTTGAGCGCCGACGACGGCACGCCACGCTGGCGGGTCCCCGTTGGGCCGGCTGGGCAGACCTCACCAGTGTTGCGGATCAGCCTTGAGCAGGGCACGCTC
>DATGEP010000072.1:0-5410 GCA_035310125.1 Ktedonobacterales bacterium | reverse complement strand
CGGCAACCGTCACGAGACAGCGGGACGCTGGCGCTAGATAGATGAGCCGTGCGGGTGCCATGTCAGGTATGTTAGGCCAGCATGATCTGTGTTCGCAGGATGCCAAGCACGCTGACGGAGTTGCGGATCTCGCCGCTCAGGCATGCTTCATACGCCTCGCGGAGCGGCAAGCGCCGCAGCGTGAAGCGCTCCGTGCCTTCCGGTCGCGCCTCACCAAGCGTCAGGTCCCGCGCGAGGTAAATGTAGCTCGCCTGCGTGCAGATGCCGGGCGTCAGGTCGAACGTACCCAGCAAGTCCCACCGCGCCGCCGTGATGCCCGCCTCTTCCGCCAGCTCGCGCCGCGCCGTTTCCGCTGGCTCTTCGCCGTGCTCCACCTTTCCGCTGGGAATGGACCACTGGTAGCGTTGGAGCGGGTAGCAAAAATCGCCCACGAGATACAGGTTCTGGTCGCCGTCCAGCGCGACAATCGAAGCGTTATCGCCGGGATTGACCACACCATAGATGCCCCGCTCGCCATCTGGACGCACCACCGAATACTCGACCACCTCCAGCCACGGATTGCGATACACCTCCCGTGCGCCGAGCGTGCGCCAGGGGCTGCCAGGCGCATCGTGTCCGGTTACATCTCGCTCGCCCGCCCCTTCAAGCCGCATAGTCTTCTCCATTACCTACGCACCTATCTAGCAATGATCTTGGCTCTTGTTTCTCGTTGCCTTGATATGACCAGAAACGGATGAGGAGCAGAGTGTGCCCAAGAGTCTAAGTATGCGTACCCACATTTGTCCTTCCTGTGGGCTGGTCTTAGATCGCGACGAGAACGCGGCGCGGAACATTCTTCGGGCCGGGCAGGCCCGTCAGGGAGCAGTGGCAGTGGCCGCCGTGTTGAGCTAAGAGGCCCACGTCTTGAGGCGTCGGGAGCATGCCACACGTATGATATGGTGAGGGAGTCGCCTTCCGTCAGGTAAACCAGCCTGCGCGTAGCGCGACATGGCATTCAACGCGGGACAACGCGCGTACGGGAAAGGGAGCAGGCCGTGGGGTGGCAGCCCGTCCGTTGGACTCGACGCAACCGAATCTGGCGCACCTACCGCGTGGCGCGCTTGCTCTTTCGCACGCTGTGGATCATGTATCGCGAGCGCAATCGCGTCATGCGTGCTCGCGCCAGGGGCGAGCTGGATGCCCGTCCTGACATCGCAGCGCTTCAGCGCATGCTGCGTGAGTTCCGCCAGACGGCCATCGCGCTCGGCGGTCTGCTCATCAAGCTCGGCCAATTTTTGAGCGCCCGCGCTGATCTGCTGCCGGCGGAGGCGCTGGCCGAGCTGGCGCAGCTTCAAGACGAAGTTCCGGCAGAGTCGTTCGCGGATATCCAGCGCGTGATCGAGCGTGAGCTGAAAGCGCCACTCGATGACATTTTTACGTTTGTCGAGCGTACGCCGGCTGGGTCTGCCTCGCTCGGCCAGGTACACCGCGCGCAGCTCAAAGATGGTCGTCTTGTCGCCGTCAAAGTGCAGCGGCCTGGTATCGGTCAGATTGTCCGCACTGATCTGAGCACGCTGCGCTTTGTGCTGGAGGTCGTACGTCGCCTCTCGCCCACCGCCGACGCCATCATGGACCTGCGTGGTCTTCATCGCGAGTTCACCCGCACCGTCCAGCAGGAGCTGGATTACCAGCGCGAGGGACACAACGCCGAGCGCTTTGCCCGCCTCTTCGCAGAAGAAGCGGATATCAGCGTGCCAGCGGTACTCTGGCAGTACAGCACGCGGAGTGTGCTCACGCTCGAATGGATGGGCGGCGTCAAGATTACCAACATTACCCAGCTCGACGCGATTGGTGTCAACCGTGAGAAGCTGGCGACCCGGCTCATTGGCACCTACTTCAAGCAGGTGCTGGAGCTCGGCTTCTTTCATGCCGATCCCCACCCCGGCAATATCTTCGTGCAGATGGAGCCAGACGGCGCCCGGCTGAACTTCGTGGACTTCGGGATGATGGGGAGCATCACGCCGCGCATGAAGGAAGGCGTGCGCGATTGCTTCCTCGGTGTCGTGCGTCAGGACGGAGCGCTGGTCACTCGCGGACTAGAGGTGCTTGGCTTCATCGGCGAGCGCGCTAACCGCGAGGCCATCGAGCAAGCTATCATGCTGATGTTGGGCCAGTTCAGCAATGTCTCATTCGGCGAGCTGCGCCAGCTCGATCCGGGCGATATCCTCAGCGATGTGGAAATGCTGCTCTACGATCAGCCGCTGCGGCTGCCGGCGAATTTCGCCTTCCTGGGACGCGCACTGAGTATGCTCGTTGGGCTGGCGACCACGCTCTCGCCGGAGTTCAACTTCATGGAAGCCGCGACACCGTACGCCAACCAGTTCATGCGTCAGGATGGCTTCGAGACGTTGCTGCGCCTGTTCGGCGCCAGCAGCGCCCAACAGCTTGGGCGCGACCTCGTCCGTGAGAGCGTTGCGCTCGCTCGCAGTGTCTCCAGTATCCCGCGCACGCTGGAGCGCGTACTTGAGCGCGCCGAGCGCGGCGATCTGCGCCTCATCATTGAAAGTCCCACGCTCGATCCTCGTCTGCGTCGCCGCATCCGCCGTGAGATGGCGAGCGGGTTGCTGAACCGGCCGGTGCCCGCCTGGGTGCCGCTTGGCCTGGTCGGCGTCCTCTGGCTCACTATCGTCGCCCGCAGGAGGAATGGTCATGGGTAGGGATATCCACATTCCCATGCCAGCGCGCGACGAGCTAGCCGTGCCGATCGGGGCGGAGCGAGCGCCGGCCTCCACGCCAGAGCTTCTGGATGCAGCCGCCAGCGGCTCCATGAAGTCAAGCCGCCGCGCCTTCAGGCGTCGCGGAGATGCCCATGGACCGGCGCTGAATGCCATCGGGCTGGCGGAGGGTGGGCTGCTCGCGGATGTTGGCATCGTGCTGGACCTCGCCACCATCTACCTCCCGATTCTCGGCACCGTGCTCGCGCCTGCCGTGCCCACCCCATTCGCCGTGCTGATGCTCCGGCGCGGACCGCGCGTCACCCTGGTAGCTGCCGCCGTGGCCGCGTTCCTGGTCACGGTGCTCTCCGGGCCGCACTTTGGCTGGCGCATGGGGCTGGAAGCTGTCGTAGGCCTGCTGATAGGCTGGGCGATGCGCCGCCGGCTGCACTGGGTTGTCGTGCTCGCGCTTGGCACGTTCGTCATCGCGACTGTGACATTCGCCGCCGCGATGGGCGTCATCTTCTTGACCGGATTGCCCATCAAAGACATTGTGGGCGAGCTGCGCAATGGCATGGCGTCCATCGCGTGGGCCGTTGCGGCGGGGGCGAGTCTCGTCGGCGGGCAGGCGCAGTGGCTGGCGATCCGGCCCGCGCTCGCCTCTCTGGGATTGGTGGCGCTGCGCTTCTGGCCGGTGCTTCTCTACCTCTATGTCATCGCGGCGGCGGCACCAATCGTCGCGCTCGACTTCGCCGTCGCCAACGCTTCAGCCCGCGTGATGGGCCACGATGTGCCGCTCTTCCCGCCGCGCTGGGCCATGCGATTGCTACGCGCCGGCTTCCTGGTGGCTTTTACGCCGGTGCTGCTGCCGCTGCGTCTGCTGCGGCGTCTGCGTGGCGCATCCCGCTCCGCTCCTCGCAATGGCGCGGGCGCTCCCCAGGCGCCCGCGACACAGGAGGATGTGGTCGAGGAGGACGCATGAGCATACTGCCCCAGGGTGGGGCTACGACGATACCGGGACGGTTACATGCGGAACCGTTGCTGGCCATCGAGGACGTCACCTATCGCTACGACCACGCGCAGGCGCTCGCGTTGGATGGGGTGTCGCTGCGTGTAGATCACGGTGAATATGTCGCTCTGCTTGGGCACAACGGCAGCGGCAAATCCACGCTGGCCCGGCTCATCAACGGCCTGCTTCTACCCACCGAAGGACGAGTGCTGGTTGGCGGGCTGAATACCCGCACGGCAGCGGCGCGCGGACGCATCCGGACGCTGGTGGGCATGATCTTCTCCGATCCTGACAACCAGATCGTCGCTACTGTCGTCGAGGATGATGTCGGCTGGGGACTGGCCGCGCGTGGGTGGCCCCGTACGGAGATTGCTCGCCGCGTGGATGCCGCACTGGATGCCGTTGGGTTGGCGCACGCTCGTGGCATGGCGCCACATGAGCTTTCCGGGGGGCAGCGTCAGCGCCTCGCCATCGCGGGCGTGCTGGCGCTGGAGCCGGCCTGCATCGTCGCTGACGAGCCAACCGCCCTGCTGGACCCTCGATCACGCGGTGAGATGGTGGCCCTTCTCCGCGAGCTCAACCGCGCACGCGGATTGACCATCGTTCATGTGACGCACCTGCTGGAAGAGGCGGCGCTTGCGGACCGCGTCGTCGTGTTGGATAGCGGCAAGATCGCGCTGGAAGGGACGCCCGCGACCATCTTTGCCGATCTGGACCGGCTCCGGGCGCTGCGCCTCGTGATACCGCCGCTGGCCGCGCTGGGTGAGCGGCTGCGGGCCTTCGGTATCACCATCCCGCCGGATGCGGTAACGCCGGAGCGCTTCATCGCCGCACTGGAGGACACGCGGTGAGCATCCTCGTCGAGCATCTGAGCTACATATACAATCCGCGCACACCCGGCGCGAGAACGGCCCTGCGCGATGTCAGCCTGCGCATCAAGGACGGCACGTGCGCGGCCATCGTCGGCGTCACCGGGTCGGGTAAGTCCACCCTTGTACAGCACTTCAACGGACTGCTCAAACCGGCGGCGGGGCATGTCGTGGTTGATGGCGTGGATGTAGGCGCACGCGAGACGCGCGGCGTCGTGCTGCGCGACTTGCGCCGCCGCGTGGGGCTGCTCTTCCAATTTCCCGAGGCGCAGCTTTTCGCGCCGACGGTCTACGATGACATCGCCTTCGGCATGCGCCAGATCGGCCTGGACGACGCGACGATTGACCGGCAGGTGCGGGCCGCGCTCGCCGCCGTCGCGCTCGAAGCGGATGACGCCCTGCTCTTCCGGTCGCCATTCGCGCTGAGCGGGGGGCAGCGGCGGCGGGTGGCCCTGGCTGGAGTGCTGGCGCAGCGTCCGCGCGTGCTTGTGCTGGATGAGCCGAGCGCCGGGCTGGATGCCGAGGCCCGCGACGAGCTCTACGCGCAGCTTGCGCGACTGCGCGCAGGCTCCGTCCGCAGCGGGCAGACGGAGGACGGACAGCGGGCGGGCATGACAATCGTGCTCGTCTCGCATGATATGAGCGAAGTCGCCACGCTGGCCGATACGATGTTTGTGCTCGCGGACGGCGAATTACGGCTGGCAGGCACGCCCGAAGAGGTCTTTCAGCATACCGAAGACATCGCTGCCGCGGGGCTGCTCCCACCGCCGCTGGCGCAGGTAGTGGCGCTGGCCCATGCGCGGGGCCTCGCTCTCCAGCCAGCGCGCCTCACGCTTGAC
>DATGEP010000071.1:0-50619 GCA_035310125.1 Ktedonobacterales bacterium | reverse complement strand
GCCGACGAGGTAGCGCCAGTCGTACCGATGCTCAACCGGGGCGAGAGGGCGCAGGCCGGCCAGCGTCCACACTTTACGCAGGATGGGCTTCAAACCAATGCGGTGTTCGTCGACCGCCCACAGTTCGACGGTTGCCTGAGGAAAAGCGGTGGCCACCTGCCGCAGCAGCGGACGCAGATGCTGTTTGAAGTCGGCTTGGGCCTGTGGGTCGGCCTGCACATGGCGCGGGCGGGGCATCCGCAACCGGGCGCCCAAGCGCCGCAAGTAGGTCCAGCCAAGTTGACGACCGACGCGTCGGCCGAGACGCTGGCTGATCCAGACAGCGACCGTCCGCCCGCTCCAGCGCGCTCCCTCAGGCGCTGATCCACTGGTCAGGGCAGCCACCAGTTCGTCCTGCTGCGACGCGCTCAATAGTGGGATGCTCGGTCGTGTCTGGTGCCGGAGGTCTTTGACGCCGTTGGGCCCCTGCTGGTTGTAACGCCGAGCAATGCGCCCGATCCAATAGCGGGAATACCCCGTGATGCTGGCAACCAATTTGGCCGTGAGGCCTCGCGCCAGCAGCCACAGGAAATGCCAACGACTGCGCTCCACCGGATCCGTGGTGCTCCGGTAGCGTGCTTCCAGTTCCTCGATAGTCAGGTGCGGTGCAAGCGAGATACGTCGTGCCATGTCTCCGTTCTACAACGGTGCGACGCGACGCGGTATAACTCGCTCTATTGTTGTAATATGCCCTTGATTCTTTGCCTGCCTCCAGGTATCATTGCCTCATCGTTATGGAGGCGCCCCACAACGAAGCCCCACTGGATGGATAGTGGCTATGTAGGATGTTTGGGCAGGTCGTTGGACTCGCACACAAACTCAGTCGAGTACTCAAACACCGATCCTCATCTGGTAGGTCACCCACGAAGCCTGACCATCTACCACTGGATCGGTATTTACGGATACCAGAACTACGGGAACTACACCATGTATGCCGACTCCATCCACGGCACCAACTTTTGGCCCTCCTGGGATGGGAACGTGCCCGCGTATAGCTCGATTCCAAGCGGCACCATGACGACGCTGCTCAATGGACGGGGGTTTGTGTGGTGAACACCCGCGTCGCTCGCGTTCGAGGGTGGTCGCTTCGACTACCCTCCGGGCAGGTCATCGTGCTGCTGCTTTCGTTAATCGTGGCGCTGAGCGGCTGCACATCCGGCGGCAGCGGGCGCGCGGCGCGAGCGACGCCGATTACCACGTTGCCGGCGCCGACCGCCACCGTTCCCTGTCCATCGTGTTTCCCACCGCTCACGCTGGCGCAGGCGTGGGGCCACCCCACCATCCACACCCTGCCCTCGGCATTGCCCGATAACCGTGGGTTCGTCTTCGACAACGCTGTGACACCTGACAACCAGTGGCTGATCGGCGCCAATGAGCCACGCGACTTTATCACCAATACAACCAGGCTCTCCTATGCCGTGCTCTACAACATCGCCACCCGCCAGATGGTGACCATGCATGCGCTGTTGCATCCGCAGAGCCAGATCCTCACCGCCTCGGCGGACGACACCTGGGTCGTCTGGTCCGAGGCCGACGACCAGCCCAACTTCTTCGATTGGACGCTTTTCGCCTACAACCGGCAGACGGGGCTAGTGCATCAGCTTGCCCTGGCAGTGCGGGCTGGCGGGCAGCCAGCGCCTGGCCCCTATCCGGTGCCGATGGTCAGCGCCGGGCGCGTGATCTGGGGGGAGGCGCTAGGGCCGGTGGGGCCGGACACGCTCGACAACGCGGTGGTGCGGATCGAGGATTTGGCGACCGGACAGGTGCGGACTCTGGCGAAGCGGGCCGGTAATCCTGATCTCGCGTGGCCGTGGGTGCTGTGGGACCAGTTCACCAGTACCGCCGGCACAGATGGCACGGGGGCGATTGTCATCACCAACCTGAGCACCGGCCAGACCGAGCAGCTCGCGCAGCAGCCGGCGAGCATCTCGATGGCGGGCACCAGCCTCGCCTGGGACGACATTACCTCGTCGCCCCAAACGGGATCGAGCTCGACCGTCTATCTGCTGGACGACTTCACCAAGGGGACCAACGCCTACATCATGCTGGCTACCGGCTTCGATCAGCAGTATGCCACGTTGAATGATCGCCTGGTTGGATGGTCGCAGAGCATCGTTACCCAGGTCTACGACCGGGCCGAGCGTCGGCTGGTGACATTGCCGGTTACAAATGGCGAGAGTGATAGCTGGGTGGGGAATCGTACGCTCGTTTGGTTGGAGCCGGAACCTAAAGCCCAACAGGACTATGACACCCGCCACAATCTCATCCCTGCTCCCACATGGAACATCATTGACACGTCCACCCTGCCGGTGCAGACGGGGCAATAGCCGCTGTTAATGGAAAATCACCGACCCACCACGGAACAACATCTCCGCCGCGATGAGCACGAGCAGGGGAATGAAGAGCTTGCGAATGGTGGTGTTAGAGAGCCTGGCGAGCGTGCGGGCGCCGATGGTCGCGCCGGCCAGCACGCCCAGGGCGACGGGCGCGGCGATCAGCGGGTTGATGTCGCCGCGCTCGAAGTAAATCCCGGCGCTGGCGGCGGCGGTGACACCGATCATGAAGTTACTCGTGGTGGTAGATACCTTCATCGGCAGGCGCATAGCGGAATCCATCGCCAGCACTTTGAATGAGCCGCTGCCGATGCCAAGCAGTCCAGATATCAGACCGGCGACGTACATCATCGAGAATCCTGCCGGCACGTGCGTCACTTCGTATGCCACCTCCTCGCCAAGATGCTGGTCGGGATAGCTGCCAGCGAGGCCAAGTGTCCGCGCCAGCCTGTCGCTCTTGACGCCACGCGGAAGCTCCTCGCCAATGCGGATGGCGAGCGGCACGGCGGAGATGATGAGCACCGCTCCGAAGACGAGGAAGAGCGCTCCAGTTGGAGCGATGACCGCGAGGAAAGCACCGGTAAGCGCGCCAAGCGTCGTGGCGATTTCGAGAAACATGCCCACGCGCAGATTCGTGAGGCGGTCGCGTACATACGCCGCCGCCGCGCCGCTGGACGTAGCGATAACAGAGACGATGGAAGCGCCGATGGCCTCGTGAATGGGCAGCCCAAAGGCAAGCGTGAGCAGCGGTACGACGAACACGCCGCCGCCCAGCCCCACAAGTGCCCCCACCAGACCGGCGAAAAGCGAAGCGGCAAAAACGAGGATAAAGAAGAGCAGATGTGGCGCGGTGGGCATCTCAGGCGCCTCCTCTTCCGAGAACGAAGCTGATTATCAGAATGCACAGCACGATCGAAGTAATGACGACATACCGCCAGTCGCGCTCAAGCGCGAAGGCAACGATTGAGACAACCACGCGCGCGACAGGTGTCATCAGCAGCACGAGCAGACCAAACATGATGATGGCGAGCGAATCGCCATGGGCGAGGCCGGCGCCGACACCTCCAAGCGTGTGCGGAAATGCGGCGGTATTGACGGCATGACCAGATGCGGTGAAATAGCTGTGATAGAACGAAACCACACCGACCAGGATGATGAGTGCGCTGAGGAGCACACCGATACGCAATACGTAGCTAATGACGAGCTCGGCCTGCCGGATGAGCGCCTCGCGGTTCCGTGCTGGCTGCCCACCTTGTGCTTTCTCGATCGGCTGCTCGTCATGAGTGTGTGGTATCATGAGCGGACGCTACCTCCTTCGTCGTCCGGATTGCGCAATTCCACGGCAAAGACGTAGCGGTCGCCGCGTGCGAGACTGCGGCGCCACTCCACGGCGCGGCCATCGGCGTAGCTCGTGCGCTCTACAGCAAAGACAGGCGTGCCGCTTGGCACACCGAGCAGGCGCGCTTCATAGCCAGTGACGGCGACTGGGCGGAATGTTTCTCGCGCCCACGCCACCCGCAGGCCGGCGCTTGCCTTCAGCGCGTCATAAAAGGAGCCGGCGGCTGGGTCATCCGTGCTGGCGGTGGGGCTGTCGAGCAGCGCGAGACAAAGCGAAGCCGGAAAGGTGAGCGTTTCCAATATCAGCGGGCTACCCTGGACGAGACGCAGCCGTAGAAGATAGCCTATATCGTCGGGATCGGTGATACCCAATCGCTCGCACGCTACTCCCGCGAGCGGATCGGCAGGATCGAGGCGCCCGCGCGCAATCACCTGAGTACGCAGCTCCGTGCCGTGTGCGCCCATTTCCTGTGCCAGGCTGTAGAAGCGGTCGAGGCTCTGGCTGATAGGCGGCTCACGAACCACCGTGCCCTTGCCGCGCCGCCGCTCCAGCAGCCCCTGGCGAACGAGCGCATCCAGTCCAGCGCGCATCGTGTGCCGGCTGACACCGAAACGGCGTGCCAGCTCCAGCTCTGGCGGTAGCATGGCGCCCGCACGCAGCTCGCCACGCTCGATTTGTCGCGCGAGGGTGGCCGTCACGCGCCGGTGTAGTGGCTCGCCAAGCGTCTCATCTGGAGCATGCGTGATCCGTGTGCTGTCCGCCGATGCGAGCGAATCGATCATACCACCCTTTACCCGTCGTTATATGTGTGGACATTATGACGAAATGTCCGTACATATGGTAGCGTGAAGAGCGCAAGACGGTCAACCCTGACCGCGCGCACTGTGTAGCGGCTATTGAGTAGCATAGCGTAACGTTTCAGAGGCTGTCTTCTGAGAGCCAGCAAACCACCAGCTGGCTGTCAAGCGCATCCATCACCTGCGCTACGCTAGCGGCGGCGCTCCCCCCCGTATCCACGCACACTTGGGCCACGTCAGGTTCAGTCGCACCGTCGAATGGCTGCCATGCCGCTGCCTGCTCGTCATAGAGCGCTGGCCGCCCATCTGAGGCGTCGAGCGCGGCGGATGCTGCTCGCAGCTCTGCCGCCAATCGCACACCGCCGGCGGAGTCTTGTTTGCGACGCCACCGGCTGGAAAGACGCGCGAGTGCGACCTCACGCGGACATACACACTCAATGAACCATGCGTCAGCGCCTACCTGAACAGCTAGCCTGGCAGCAGTTCGACGATCCCTGGTCCGCGCAAACGAGGCGTCCAGGATCACGGATCGTCCTTCAGCGAGCGTCGCCGCCGCACGCTCCAGCATCGTCCGATACGTTCGTGCCGTCCAGTGCTGACTGTAGATGCCCTGGCCGTACGGCTGGTCTTGTGGCAGTGTGGGGGCAACTCCCGCGAGTTCCTTACGAATCGTATCGGATGAGAGCAGCGCCCACCCCTGCTCATGTGCCAGCCGGCGCGCAAGCGTGCTCTTCCCGACGCCCATTAGCCCACCGGTGAGAAGCAGCATGGGCGCAGCGGGACGGGAGGCGTACCGGGCCGCGAGCGTAAAGACCTTCCGCGCCTCGCGCTGTGCCTGGTCGCGCTGGTCTGGTGGCACTTCTGGCTCGTCGAGCTGGAAGGCCATCACTTTCCCTCGAACACAGGCGCGATAGCACGCATAAAAAGGCAGCAGCTCGCGCAGCGACTCATCGCCCGCCCTGGCGACGTAGGCGTCTGTGAACGCGCGTGCGATATCTGGGCGCCCCACGGCGTCGAGCTCCATCGTCAAGAAGGCAATCTCGCCGGCTACGTCACCGAATCGGAAGCGCTCATTGAATTCGATACAGTCTATGATTGCCAGGGCATCCGGAAATGCCGCGCTCTCGCTGGCGAGCGATGGGTGATCGAGGAAATAGATATGTTGCATTCGTAAATCACCATGACAGTCGCGGATCCGGCCTGTATGCACTCTCGTCTCAAACAACGTATGACGCTGTCGCAGGAATGCGCCTATGTAGGCATTGATGCGGTCGAAAGTGGCCGAGTCCAGTGCGCGCCCAATGTAAGGACCCATCTGCTCGAAGTTCTCGACCCAGTTGTGTTCGATGACATCAAGACCGCCAAAGTGGGCGACCCGATCGTCGGTGCGTGACATGGAGTGGAACGCTGCTACGCGCTCCGCCACCGCAACAATCATCTCCGGCCGCACGCCATCCGTCAGCACTCGAGCTTCAAGTGTCGCCTCCTCCGGTAGACGTACCATCACGACAGCGTAATCTACCACGCGCCCACCGTCCAGACTGGCGCCAGGCGCGGGTGTCGCGTCGGGCGCATACTCGCGCGCGAAGCGGAAAGAGCCATCAGGGAGCGCCAAAACCGGTGCAACGCCGAGATAGATAGCAGGCGCCAGCCGCGAATTGAGGCGCACTTCTTCGCCGCAGAAATGCCGTCGAAGCGTAGCGGTTGAGTAGTCGAAGAAGCCAAAGTCGTTGGGCTTCTTGAGCTTGTAGGCGCGGTCGCCCGCCAGCAGCACTGCCGAGGCATGCGTCTGCACGATCTCAATTTGCTCTTGACCGTTCACGCTACCGCCATGTCCGCTAGAGTCTCCCTCACTAGCGCTGACACGTGTGGTATCATTCGGCTGCCCGCGCGGGAATGCCTCTGGCCGGGCCAGTGCTTGTAGCATCTCCGCGAACGCCTGCTGCCGTTGCGAGACAGTCGCTATCTCATCATCGCCGGCCGCCATCATCGCACTCCTCCGTCCTCGTAGCATCAAGACATTCTCGGTGGCGCCAGCGGGTGACTGCTCACGGGTGGTGCGGACATTCCTGTCCGCACCCGCCGGCAAGAATGCCGGATCCACCAGCTCGGCTGGCTCAGCGCCCTGTATTGACACCAGTACTACCAGCTGTATCACCCATGCATCACGCAGGCCACACAATGTGGAACGATCACTCTCCAAGCCGTCACAAAGGCCAGTGTGAAGTAACTGGCATTTTGCCTGAATCACTGCCGAGTGGGTAGCGAGTGCCACCCAGTCGGCGCAAGATCGTGACGTGCGCGTGATGCCACAAACCCGCGTCGTGATGTGCGCGCGACGCCAGGAATGTAGTAAATATGTGTGAAGTTCAAGCGTCAAGGGGAGACCTACTATGTCAAATGCCCAGCCTTCCAGTGCGGATATATCCGCAGCAGACGCACAGCCGGTGCAGAGCGCTGCCGGAAATATACCGGCTGACGCCGCCAGGCTCGCCGGAACGCTCACGCTGCGCGACGGCACCCAGGTGCATGCGCGACCTATACGTGCGAGTGACACCGAGCTGTTGCGTGCGTTTCATGCGCATCTCTCGCAAGACACCGTCATTTTTCGCTTCTTCCGTTACATGCCTGAGCTTTCCGCTCGCGACGCCGAACATTTCACACACGTTGACTATCGCGATCGCATGGCGCTTGTCGCGACTTTAGGAGAAGGCGATACGGAGACCATTTTGGCAGTGGTTCGATATGATCGTATTGGCTCCGACCTGGCAGAAGTCGCATTCGTCGTTGCCGACGCCTGGCAAGGGCACGGCATCGCCAGCGCCCTGTTGCTTCAGATTGCGGAGTATGCACGGGCACGCGGAATAAAGCGGCTCGTCGCGATCACGATGGCGACGAACATGCGCATGCTCGAAGTACTGCATGGCTGTGGATATCCCACCACTTCGGCGATTCGAGAGGGTGAAGCCGAGGTAAGTTTGGACATTTCCGCTGCTCCCGCACCTGTGCTCACGCTGCTGCCCTTCGTCGCTGATTCCACCGAATGAGCGATCCCACAGGATGCGCCGCGCCGGCTTCCGCGATGTACTGTCAGGAGGGCGTTGGGTGTCCGGCGCGTAGCGCATTGAGGATGACAAGCACGTCTACGCCTTCTTGCAGAACGGCACCCACAGCGGGAGGGATGTAGCCGAACGCCGCAAACACCATCGCGGCGACGCTGAGTCCAATACCAAGCCAGATACCTTGCTTGGCAACGCGCAGCACATGTCGCCCAAGCCGAACGACCCCAGCAACTTGCAAGATATCAGTCGAGAGCAGCACTGCGTCAGCCACCGCGGCGCTAGCATTCAAACCTTGCGCACCCACAGCGAGCCCAACCGTCGCGAGGGCGAGCGCCGGTGCGTCATTGACTCCGTCACCGACCATCAACACATGGTGGCCCTCCGCTTGTAGGGCAGCGATTACCTTCACTTTGTCCTCAGGCAGACATTGCGCGACGACTCGATCCATCCCAGCAAGAGATCCCACCTGTCTGGCAACTGTCTCGCCGTCGCCTGTCAAGAGCATAGTTTGAGTGAGGCCAGCCGCGTGAAGCTCCGGCGCCAGACGCGCCAGCTCGGGCCGGGGTGTATCCGCGAAAATGAGTAATGCGACGACCTGCTTGCCGATGGCCATAAAGCTCGCGAGCTTTCCTTCGGCCGCCAGACTCGTGCGCCGCGCCATCAGTGCCTCGGGTACGGGTATCTCAAGATAGCGCAGGAACGTGCGGTTGCCTACAGAGACAGCAAGTGTGCTTGGCTCAAGCGCTGACTCATCCGCCCGCTTTCCGCTATCCGTGTGTTCCGCCGAAGCACGCGACACGTTCACCACAGAGGCGCGGACACCTTTGCCCGAGACTTCCTCCATGTCGGACGCCGCGAGCAGGGGGATGCCACGATGCACCGCCGCCTGCACTACCGCCCGCGCCAGAATATGGGCGGAGAATTGTTCGACGGATGCCGCAAGCTGCAATAGATAGCGCAAGCGCTCGCCCTCACCCGAAGTCACGCCGTGGGCCTGCTCCAGCGTGGCTGGTCCTGACGCGGCAATCTGCGCAAGCCGCGTATCTTCCGTCACGGTGCCCGTCTCGCTGGCAAGCAGCAACTCCGTCAGCTCCGGTTGTCCCAGTGTTAGCGTCCCAGTCTTGTCGAATACAGCGACATCCACCTCGCCGAGCTGCTCCATGACCGCCCCGCCCTTGATAATGATACCCAACTTCGCGGCTCTGTTCATGCCCGACATGATCGCAATAGGGGTTGCCAGAATGAGCGGGCAAGGCGTAGCCACGACGAGTACGGCAAGGGCGTATACACTATCGCCGGACAATACCCAGGCAAGCGCCGCTAGAGCCAGCGAGAGCCCAGTAAACCAAACCGCGTACCGATCCGCAAGCCGGTGGATCGGCGCCTTGCTCTTCTGTGCCTCCTCCACGAGCCGCACGATCTGCACATAGTGGCTCTCATTGGCGGCGCGCGTCGCGCGGACATCCAGCACGCCATCGAGATTCACGCTGCCCGAAAGCACCGTGGCGCCAAGCTCTTTGCGCACTGGAAGCGGTTCGCCGGTGAGATCCGCCTCGCTAACGTTGGAAGCGCCGCTGATCACCGTACCGTCAACCGGCACCAGCTCGCCCGGCTTGACGACAATCTCCATGCCCACCTGAACCACGTCCGCGCCGACAGTCTCCAGCTCGTCGCCGCGCCGAATGTGTGCCCAGCGTGGGGTGCGCTCCGCCAGCGTCGCGAGCGAGCTTCTGGCCCGTTGCAGCGCGTACGCCTCCAGTGCCTCTCCACCTGACAGCATCAGCACGACGAGGGCGCCAGCAAGGTACTCATGCAGCAATAACGAGCCGCCAATCGCCAGAATAGCGATGAGGTCAACGCCCAGCTCGCCATGCAAAATCTGATTGAGCGTCTCCCAGAAGAGCGGTGCCCCTCCGACCACGATTACCGCCAGTAGCGGCCACTGCGCGATATCATCCCGACCCGCCACCCATAATGTCAGACTGGCAAGCAGCAGCGCCAGCGCTAGCGCTGGTACTGGATGGCCGCGCAAGAAACGTCCGACGATTCCCAGGCGCCTCATTCGAGTGTTCGTCGCTTTGGAGCGGCTTGGCAGCTCGGGAGACGGTAATAGTTGCCCATCGTCACTGCCCGTTGATGGAATAGGGGATGATGCTGGGCCAAACGCCGTGTTTGGCTGCTGGGTGGATGACTCTGGGTATGTATGCCGCATGAGAGCCTCGTTTCATCGTGAGTGCGGATGACGGCCTGGTGTGCGGATGGCCGGTTTGGCGTAAACCGCTCCAGCGAGATATCCTTCCAGCTTGTAGACTAGCATCGCCTGGAACAGCGGGGTCAATTTACGCGGAGAAATCACATGACTGGTGCGCTGCCATACGAGTGCCAGATGCGCCTGAGGCGCTACAAGAGCGCAAACCATAGGAAATACCCAGACTCATGCTGGTCCCCCTTACCATTGCGATGTCTCCCCCCTCTTCGGGCCGCGCTCGCGGGTGTCGCAAGTGGTGCGGCCTGAAGGGCCGTACCGCATGCCGTACCGCCGTCATTCTGAGGATATGTCACGGCGGTCACAGATGTGTCACAGTCATTCGGCACGCGTTCACGCGAGTATCACATCTCTTGATCGCCTTCGGGTCTGGCTTCGATACGGAGGGAACGTATCTGCCGCGCGTCACCGACCGAATTTATCCGCCGTCAGCCGGCCTCCTTGCCGCTCAGTGAGTCATACCACAGGAGGGGACGCGCTACATGTCGGTAAGCTCAGGATGGACAAGCAGCGTAGGCACACCGACGTGGGCGATCACGTACTCGGCGACGCTTCCGTACAACCATCGCTGGAACCCGCCACGTCCATGCGTCGCCATCACGACCAGGTCAAACTGCTCAGGATAGCTCGCCTCCGTAATAACCCCATGGATCGCGGCACTGGTAATAGCTCCGGGTGGCGATCCAACCGTCGCGGCAGCGGTGATGGAGACGGCGGACGGCAGATGTGCCTGAAGCAGCCGATCACGCACGGTAGCCACGTATCGCGCCCCGGCGGGCCGCGTCACATGGCTCTCGGCCACATAGTAGAGCACGATCGCCATCCTACGCCCGTCGTCGCTCGTTTCCGCACCGGCTGCCAGCGCGAGCACCGGCGCGAGCGCCTGCTCGGCGAGCAGGGATCCATCCAGCGGCACGAGAAAGCGCCGGAGTGTCGGTGTTGGCTGAGAACGAACTTTGAGAGCAGGTGGAATCAACAACACCGGCATATGGGTGCGCTGCACGAGCTGGTCTCCCACGCTGCCCAGGAGGCGCCGTTCTAGCCCCTGGCGCATATGTGTCGCGAGCACAACAACTCCCGGCGGACCGGAGGCGACGAGAGGGACAAGCCCGTCCGCGGCAGTATCCGCGCTCAACAGGGCCGTCTCGACGCGCGGCAGCCTCGTTCCAATACGATCACGTATCGCCGCGAGATAGGCGGCGGCATCCTTCACAGGTTGCTCTGGTGCTTCAGGCGTAGTGCTATCCACCACTGTCGAGAGCAGCGCGCGAGCGCGCCCCTGTTTGGGCTGCCGCACATGAGCAAGCACCAGGGCAGCATTCGCCCCTCGCGCCAGGGCAACGCTGTAAGGGAGCGCGCGCTCCGCGAAGGAAGATCCGTCCAGCGGCAAGAGCACGCGCTCGATGCTCAGCAGCTCCGGCAATGCCCTGCCTGGTATACCTGTCTCAGTGACATCCTCCGCCAAATGCTCGTCGCCGGAGTGCGCGGGCGATGTCTCGCGCTCGATGCGTGCGCGGTTCTGGCGCAGCCGCTCCTGCGCCTGCCGTGTCACCTCCTCAGATACCCGCCGTGTCTCGGCCTCAATGCGCCCGCGCCGCCGCGACTCAGCAGCCTCCCCACTGATATCTACTGTCCGGTTCAGCGCTTCCTCCTCAGCACGCCGCGCCGCCGCTTCCGGAAGTAGCTCCCGCGGCAGATCCGCCTGATGTCCGATACGCTCTTGATCCTGTGGTGTAGACATGGGTATTTTCCTCCGCACGATGGAACGGTGCTCGCTGCTCTGAAGCGAGCTCCGGCACGTTAGTGCGTTTATTCTTGGGGCAGGTCAAGCTCTCCCATTTCAGATGGCATAACCATCGCCAGATCCTTGTCATGGTCACGAGCAATATATCGCGCGAAGGTCAACGTTGCCACGAACAACAGCAGCCATGTCGTCACAATCGCAATAACCCATATGACGCCGCCAAACATGGTGCCTTCTCCTCTCACTGCGGTTGACACTGTCTGACACCCTCAGGAATGTACACCAGCCGCCATCTTGCCGTGGGACGTGGTCGCTGTACCAGCAGTCGCCGGGCGTAACATTTCTATCCGAGGAGGCACAACCAGGATGGGTACGCTTGCCTCGCGCAAGAGCTGCGTGGCGACGCATCCCATGAAGTAGCGCTCCTTTGTCTGATGGCTGTGTGAGCACAGCACGATAATGCCCGCATGGTAAGTATCCGCCGCGCGTAACATCTGAGTAGCCGGCTCGTGAGCAACGACGACACATTGGATCGTCTCCGTCGTCGTGCGCTCAAGGTGCTCTCGTAGAGCGTGCAGATACGCTGTAGCCCGCTCGACTTGATCGGAGAAACAGCCGTCGCCCCGCACAGAATCTCTGCATCCCGTATCGGCAGTCGCAGGCACCGCGCGCATGAGTACGAGGGAACGGTGATATCGTTCGGCCAGCGCCACGGCGAACGGCAACGACCGCTCCGCGTCTGGATCTCCATCGAGCGGCACCATCACGGTTGCTTCTGGCGGCGCCAGTAAATCGTCAGATACCTGATGTTCGGGCCAGATGAGCAGTGGGGCGGGTAGCGCGTTCAGCAGGTGTGTAGTGCTGCGGGGATACCAGAGAATCTCAAGCTGCTCACGGCGGGCGGGCACAAGCAAAATGAGGTCAGCTTGCCGGTCGCGTGTGGCGGCCACGATACCCTCCTCGCGCGTCCCGGTCTCCACGGCGTACTCGGCCTGTATTCCCTGTTGGCGCAGCGCGTTGACGTGGCGCTGCATCGCTGTCCTGGCGCTGATGACATTCTGCGCTGATGCGGAGCCCTGCTCAGAATGAGTCAGCACGAGCTGCGCACCGGTCCATGTAGCAATTGAGGCGGCGATTCGCAAAGCCCCCGACACACGGGTGGAGTCATCGAGCGGCACGAGAATTCGCTGAAACATCTTGGTCCTCCCTCGGCGTCATGCAGGCCGGCTCACGGCAACTGGCAGATCGCTCATCCCAGCGTCTTGTCGCACATTCGCACTGCTGTCACCCAGGATACATTGCCAAGCTCACACTTCAGTCACATTGGATACCGCTGCGATCACGCGCCGGTCACGCCGCTCTCTGTTGCGCTGCACCTGACTGCTCATCAAATATCCGCGATCGCGACGCCGCGCCGGCCTCATCGGTCGAGGCTTCATTGGCGAACGTGGGCTAGCTCTGCGAGTACCGGTAATGCGCTCAACCAAGACGGCCCCCAACCAGCCGGCCAAGTCCAAATGTAATGCCTGCGGCAGCCATGCCCATGATGACCTGTCGTGGACCCGAACGCAGCACGGATACTCCTGTCGTGAGACTGATACCCACTCCGATGAGAAACAATCCGATGATGCTCAGCCCCAGGCTTATTCCGACTGCGCCAAGCCCACTTGCGAAGATAAAGGGCAGCACGGGAATCAGCGCGCCGAGCGAGAACAGGAGAAACGAGGCTATAGAGGCTTCCCACGCGGACCCGCCTAATTCCTTTGGATCTATGCCAAGCTCCTCCCGCGCCAGCGTATCAAGGGCAGCCTCCTTGTCACTAAGAATGTTGCCGGCCAGCCGCTGCGCTTCCTGCGGCTCGATCCCCTTGGCCTCGTAAATCAGCGCCAACTCCTCTCGTTCCTCCTCCGGCGCTGTAGCCAGCTCGTCGCGCTCAATCGCGATCTGGCGCTCGAACAGCTCGCGTGAGCTTTGTACCGATAGCCACTCACCGATTGCCATCGAGAGAGCGCCCGCTAGCAGCCCAGCGATTCCGGTCAACAGTATCGCGCGACCGCTCAAGTTGGCGCCCGCTACACCCATCACGAGGCTGAGGTTTGAGGTCAACCCGTCACTCGCGCCCAGCACGGCGGCCCGCAACGCATTGCCGCCACCAGTATTGCGGTGCCGGCCCTCAAGTTGGGCAAGCGCTGAGCCGGTGATGCCACCGCGTGTTGCTGTCCGCAAATAACTGAACACCCGCGCGTGCGAGCGCTCCTCTTCCACCATACCTGCTGCTCGCGCCTCGGGTTGAGAATCGTATTCGTGGACTGCATCGCGTTCCATGGAAGACACGATGGGGAGCACTACACCGGGACCGAAACGATGCGCAAGCCAACCCAGCGCGCGAATGCGCCAGGCAGGCGTGTACGGATCTGGTGATATCCCGTCCTGGCGCAATTTGCTCTCCCATACGCTCGCGTGGCGCTGCTCCATCTCTGCCATCCTGTGGTAGACCTCCGCCAGCTTCTGATCGCGCTCGGCAGCGGAGAGCATTTGGTACAGTGTCGCGCTCTCTTGCTCGGCCCGCAGATTGGTCGCGTATCGCTGCTGCTGTGTTGTCGGCATGGCAGACCTCTTTCTCGCGGCGTGCTCAGTGGACAGCAGGCTCTCTCCAAAAACACTCTACGCAGTATGCGACGCGGCGCCAGACACGCTATCGGCGAAACCCGCCGTTATATCGCGGCGGACTGGCCAAGCGCGCTGTCGCCGCGCACACTCCCGCGCGTTGCTACTGAGTCAGAATTGTGCGCTCGAAATCCTCAACGATGGTCTCGGTTACGATCCCGTTTGGCGCCTCGTTGTGAACGCCGAGCTCGGTCATGGCTTCGTCCTCCCGCGCGGCCTTCCGGCGCCTAACGTAGCTGATGACGATGCCCGCGATCAGCGCATCAAGCGCAATGAAAGCGGCGCCGAGCGCGAGCGTCTGCTGCTTCTTGGACAAACGATCCAGCGGGCGCGCTATTTGACGTCTCAACGACTTCTTGCCAGTTCGCTTGCTCATCAGGGGCATGTCCGCTATTGCCGTCTGGAAGCCGCGAATACTCTTCTGCACAGGGCTTGTTCGTCGCATGATCTTTCGGCCGCCCATCGGAACTCGTAGCGTTGCCATCGGTGCGCTCCTTTTCATGTGTTGATTGACCTTTTTTGGCTACTTGCCGGAGACTTACCCTTCATGGGGCCAGCTGACCCGGCGTCCGGCTGGCCCGCTCAACGGTTCTAAACTTCCCTGCCCCTCAGCGTGTCTCCGGCCACTCACAGCGTGGTCACAGAGCTTGGCGTGGTCGTCACGATCGCGGCACGACTCCGCGCAGGTCGTGAATTAGACTCGCCAGATGAGTACCGCGCCAGGGGTACGCAAAAATGCGGTGGCTCATTCGGCGAGCGGTTGATCGTTGGTAACTGACCCCTCATGAGCCTATCCTGAGACGCCGTCCCCACAGATACTGGGGAACATGCGAGGTATCCAGATCATTCGTGACGTAATGGTGATTTTACACGGAAATTTGTGTGCGGGAAGCGAAAATGCGTGCCGTACACTATCTGAAGGCGAGGAAACAACATCTTCGCGACGTGAAGCGGGCCACACTGTAAACACGCGGGATGCGGACATTTTGGTCTTGAGAGAAAGCGCGATATGAATATCTCCAGCTCGAATTGTACGCGAGGCGAAGCGCGGACACCGGATGTAGCGGTACAATCCATATTGCGGCAAACGCACCACGTGGATTTCACCACGGATGTGCAGCATGGCGATCTGCTGGACGCCGAAATGCTGGACGTGCTCAGTGCCAACCTGCGTGAGCCTCTTGCCATTATGAAAGGGTATGCCGATACGCTGTTACAGCGGGGAGATCGGCTGTCGCGCGAAGAGCGTCGTGAGTTCTTGATTGCCATCGTGGACGCCAGTGAGCGCTTTGAGCGCGTGTTACAAAGCTTCCTTCCGGCGAATCCACACTCATCGTATACGCATTTCGACGCATTTGATCGGGGAGAAACACCAGCGAGTGATTGGCGATAAGGCACCTGGTCCCCCGCGCCTGCATCAGTCGTTTCCCACATGTGATGCCGCGGTGACGGCATATCGCGAGCGTGGCTGATCGGTGCAGCATTCTTTGAGCTACTCAAGTTGTCGTCTATCCATATCCACTGGAGGTCGCCAGTATGAACGAATGGAGTGACGAAGCGACGCCGACGGGCACTCCGCGTACCCGTCATGAAAACAGCCTCGATCTACCCTACTTGCAGTCCATTGCACTGCATGATTGCCCCATGTGGGCGGAAGACATCATCACACGAACTCCTGAGGCGGCCTGCATAGCGCCCCACACGATGCCACTCGCCGCGGATGAGCACGTGCGCGTGTCGCATCGTGAGGCACCGGCGCCCATCCACGCACGGACGACGATTCAGCGAACAACAATCGTAACTGAATGTCCGCTGCATACGGCGATGCGCCATCTCTCCGAAGCGGCTGTCGCGCAGCATGTCCTGTACATGGAAGGTGAAGTCCGGCCGCGTCCCGATCTTGTCGAGGCCATCGCTCGCTGGGAGCGCCTGCACACCATGATCCGCGAGTGCGTCTGTCCGGCGACACGCGAGATAGTGGTCAGAGCGCCGGCCCTGGCCGAAATCGTTGATACGACCTTAGGCGAGACGTGCACGCAGGCGGAGCGGGACATTCGGGCGCGCTTCATTCAGGCACTCGATACCTGCTCTGCCTGCGCGAGCACCGCCGAATGCCCTCTTTGCGTTGAACTACCTACCGAGTGATGTGGACGCCGTCAGGGTGACGCCGTGTAACCGCCATCACGACGGGTTCGATCTGCCCGCACCCTACCCGACCGCGAAACGTCTCCCCGGCGCCCGGTGATGAGTGACAGGGAGACGGATGCAATCTCCCTACTCGCCTGATTGCATACTACCATCCCTGGTAGTTTGCGGCGGCGCCAGGCGCGAAAGCTCGGCATAGAGCTTCCAGCGCTCTTGAGTGTCTTGCTTGGCCAGCGTCAAGAGCTGCTGGGCTCGTTCTGGCTCAGTTTGTTGCAACATGCGGTACCGTGTCTCGTTGTACAAGTACTGCTCCAACGGTACTGACGGCTCGCGCGCATCCATGACCAGCGGATTCTTGCCTTCCTCCGCCAGCGCGGGATTGAAGTGAAATAGTGGCCAGTATCCGGTTTGGACCGCCAGTTTCTGCTGCGCCAGTCCGTTACGGATGTCAATCCCATGTGCGATGCAGTGGCTATATGCGATTATCAACGATGGGCCGTTGAAAGCCTCGGCCTCCAGAAACGTGCGGACGGTATGCTGATCGGCGGCGCCCATTGCGACGCGCGCTACGTAGGCATTCCCATAAGCCATGGCGAGCATGCCGAGGTCTTTCTTTGCCGTAGGTTTGCCACGGGCCGCAAACTTCGCGACTGCCGCGCGCGGGGTGGATTTCGATGCCTGTCCACCAGTGTTCGAGTAGACCTCGGTATCCAGAACGAGGATGTTCACGTCGCGACCAGAGGCGATCACATGATCGAGACCACCAAAGCCGATGTCATACGCCCAGCCATCACCACCGATGATCCATACGCTCTTGCGCACAAGCGCATCCGTCACGGCGAGCAAGGCGCGTGCCTGCGCTGCCGTGTCTTCCCCATCCGCTTCCGTGATGGCGTCCAGCCGCCGCTTCAGCCGGCCAACTCGCTCGCGCTGGCGTGCGATTCCCGCGGCTGTAGTTTGGTTCGCCTCCAGAATCTCACGAACGAGATCTTCACCAATAGTCTCCGCTAACCGCGCCAGCAGCTCATGCGCGTATCCGGCCTGTTTGTCGAGCGAGATACGCATACCCAGGCCGAACTCGGCGTTATCCTCGAAGAGCGAGTTGGACCACGCCGGCCCTCGCCCGTGCGCATCGGCGCACCAGGGTGTCGTAGGCAGATTGCCGCCGTAGATCGAAGAGCAGCCAGTAGCGTTCGCGACGATCGCGTGGTCGCCGAAAAGCTGGGTCATCAATTTGATGTATGGTGTTTCGCCGCAACCTGAGCACGCTCCCGAGAACTCAAAGAGCGGCGGCATGAGCTGCGAGTTCTTGATCGTCGTGACATTCACGTCTTCGGGCCGCATGTCTGGCAACGCAAGGAAAAAGTCCCAATTGGCGTTCTCTCGCTCACGGATGGGTGGCTGCGGTGCCATGTTGATCGCACGCTGGCCCTCTTGCTGCTTGTTTTTTACCGGGCAGGCTTCGATACACAGCCCGCAGCCGGTACAATCATCGGGCGAGACTTGCAGCGAGTAGCGCTTGCCAGGGAACTCCTTGAAGTGAGCCTCGGTCGAGAGGAATGTCTCCGGTGCGCCTTCGAGGCAGGCGGGATCGTACACCTTCTGCCGGATCACAGCATGCGGGCAGACCAGCGTACATTTGCCGCACTGGATGCAAATACTCGGATCCCACACCGGTATTTCCGCCGACAGATTCCGCTTCTCCCAGCGCGCGGTCCCGATCGGATATGTACCGTCACACGGTAGCGCACTGACGGGCAGCGCATCGCCGTCGCCGTTCATCATGGGCGCCAGCACCGTGCGAACGAAGTCTGGCGCCGCGCTCGACACCGGTGGTTGCCGGTGAATACGAGGCGCGCGGGAAATCTCAGCTCCGGACGCTGGAATGGAAGCCTCGTACAGATGCGCCAGCGTCTCATCCACCGCCTTGAAGTTCCGTTGTACGACAATATCGCCGCGCTTGCCGTACGTCTTCTTGATACTCTCTTTGATCGCCGCAATTGCCTGTTCGCGCGGCAATACGCCGCTGACCGCGAAGAAACACGTCTGCATGACGGTGTTGATGCGCCCACCCATTCCCGTGTCTCGGGCCACCTTGTCAGCATCAATCACGTAAAGATGCAGATGTTTCTCGCGGATCTCCGCCTGGATCTCGACCGGCAGATGCTCCCAGACCTCATTTGGCCTGTAACTCGTGTTGAGCAGGAACACACCGCCGGGCTTCGCCGGTTTCAAGACGTCCAGCCGTTCGAGAAAGGTGAACTGGTGACACGCCACGAAGTTCGCCTCGGTGATGAGGTACGGCGCATGAATGGGGTGCGGCCCAAAGCGCAGGTGCGAAACCGTCACCGACCCTGACTTCTTGGAGTCGTAGACGAAATATCCTTGCGCGTGGTTGGGTGTCTCCTCGCCAATGATCTTTATCGAGTTCTTGTTGGCGCCAACCGTGCCATCGGACCCAAGACCCCAGAAGACGCAGCGTACAGTGTCATCGTCTTCAAGCGAGAAAGACTGATCGTATGCCAGGCTGGTGTAGGTAACGTCGTCTTCGATGCCGATAGTAAAGTGGTTCTTGGGCCTATCTGCCGAAAGCTCATCAAAGATAGCTTTCACCATCGCTGGTGTGAACTCTTTCGACGCCAGCCCGTAGCGTCCACCGATGACTCGCGGCGCATTGGTCACACCACGAGTGCGCCTTTCATCGAGCGCGGCGATGACATCCAGATACAGCGGCTCTCCCGCACTGCCCGGTTCCTTGGTGCGGTCAAGCACGGCGAGTGAAGTAACGGTAGGAGGCAGGGCGCGCAGGAAATGCTCTACTGAGAACGGTCGGAAGAGATGGACCTTTACAACACCGACCTTTTCGCCCAGCGCCGCCAGGTGGCGCGCCGTCACTTCGGCGGTTTCCCCGCCGGACCCCATGATCACAATCACGCGCTCCGCGTCGGGCGCTCCCTCGTACTGGAAAAGCCGGTATTGGCGGCCCGTCCGTGCGGCGAAGGCATCCATTGTCTGCCGCACGATCTCCGCGCAGTCACGGTAATAGGGGTTCACACTCTCGCGCGCTTGAAAGTAGACATCAGGATTCTGGGCGGTGCCACGGATACGGGGATGCTCAGGCGAAAGCGCTCGCTCGCGGTGGGCATTCACGAGCGTGTCATCAATCATGGCCCGCAAATCGTCATCGGCGATCCGCTCGATCTTGTTGATCTCATGGGAGGTGCGAAAGCCGTCGAAAAAGTGGAGGAAGGGAATGCGCGCCCGCAGCGTTGCGGCATGCGCAATCGCAGCCATATCCTGCGCCTCCTGCACGCTGCCTGAAGCCAGCATCGCGAAACCTGTGGCGCGCGCCGCCATCACGTCGGAGTGATCTCCAAAGATGGAAAGCGCTTGTGTCGCCACCGCGCGGGCCGCGACGTGTATGACCACTGGCGTCAACTCACCCGCGATCTTGTACATATTGGGGATCATGAGCAGCAGACCTTGTGAGGCGGTAAACGTAGTAGCTAGTGCCCCAGTCTGCAACGCGCCGTGAAGCGCGCCGGCCACGCCAGCCTCCGATTGCATCTCGACTATCTCGGGCACTGTCCCCCAGCGATTCGGGCGGCCGGTCGCGGCCCACGCATCAGCAAGCTCACCCATCGCGGTCGAAGGCGTGATCGGATAGATGGCGACTACCTCACTCAGCTGGTAAGCAACCGACGCGACCGCTTCATTGCCATCCAGTGTCACCCATGCGCGTTCCATGTATTACTCCATTTATCACGTCAGCCATCACGTCGAGCGGCACACAAACGACCAGGCGCCAGAGAGACAGGCCGCTGACCGCAACGCCGCAGCCTTCCCGCGAATATGACTCGCTCACGCCTGCCTTCGGTGGACACGTCGCGACGACTAAACACACCTTTCGTGAATAGCATGGTGCGCGAACATCACGGGTGAGTCACATGAAGCCCCAGCGACCTAACGGGCGAGTCACGACGATGCGCGCGGACGCTCGCACAAGCACCCGAACCGGAGAGCGGGAAGAGATTACATAGCGCCCGGCCATAGTTAGCACGAGAGAGGGGCGCAATCACCCGACGGGATGACCGCGCCCCTCGCTCGCATCCTACGTGACGCGTACCGGCAGATTTGCCGGCGCTCGCTGATAGCAGCTAGTGCAGGGCCGCCGGCTCCTTTATCTGAATGGGGATCTGCACGGGCGTTGCCTTTGCCGCCTTGGGCACGCGCAGTGTCAGGACGCCGTGCTCATAGGTAGCCGTGATTCGTGCTGCCTCAATGGGAGTGGGCAGCTCAATCACCCGGCTCATCTCACCGAGGTAGCGCTCGCGCCGAACGTAGACATCCTCTTTCTCCGCCGGCTCCGCTTTCCGCTCCTTCGCCGCCGGTGTCTCAAACTGATGTGCCGCCTGGATAGTAATGGTATTACCAGCCGCCGTCACGTGCATGTCGTCCATCTTGAACCCAGGGATCGCCGCCTCCACGATGTACTCGGCATCGGTATCACGGATATCAAGGGGAAAAACACGACCGATGGGCTCAAAGCGGCTCACGCCCAGCATGCCTTCCGCGAGCAGCCGGTTCACGGTCTCGCGAAGCGGCATCAGCGCGTCAAACGGATCGTAGCGCATCATGGACATCGCACACCTCCAGTCGTATCTACAGGGTGCCACGGCGCACCAGGCTATGTGGCATCGCGGGAAGCACCTCCCGCCCTTCCAACGCTATGCCATAGTCCTCACACCGCGATCAGAAATTGGTGCCGCTGAGTCACACAGTCATCTCGTTTCGAGTCCTGGGCATGCGTAGTATCGTTTCCGACTATCTCCGGATGAGTTGGGGCGCCGCTACCTGTTGGGAGAGCAGGCGCGCCCAGGTAACCGCGCGATCTAGCTCGCCGGAAATCAGTGGACCTTCCTTACCATCTACGAAGAAGCTCTCTGGGGACACGAGCGGCGAAACGCCCAGCTCCTGGAACTTCCTGGCCATGCCTACGGCAGCGGAACCTGTGAGCCAGCGCGGCTTGTGGAAGCGCGTATCGAAGCATGCAACGGCGACTCCGTGAAGCCGCTCGGATGACATTCCGTCAATAAACGACAGCATCGGTTGCGTTGCCCTCCACCCTTGGGTTGGACTTCCCACGACAAGCAAATCCACTCCTTGGATATCAACACGATGTCGTGGCTCCGCCCGAACGGCCCGAGCCTGCCCGGCCGCCGCCAGGATGTCGGCAATGATGTGGGCGATACGTTCTGTGTTTCCGTATTGTGAGTCGTAGACAACCAAGGCGTTCATGATGTGCTCCTTTGCCTCTGTTCCAGGTCCGCGCATCGAGCGGACGGGATTCACGCAATCAGCCGGAATGCGCCAGCGTTGTGGGCCGCGGCATTGCCGGCTCCCGCGAGGGCAACCACGGCTCGCCACTGGGTAACCGATCAGGCCCTGCGATGATATACGCGACCATCACCGCAACGTGCGCGAGGCCGAACCCCAGCCCAATAACGCCGCCTGCCAGCAGGACGATGAACCAAGTTTTATCCTGAAGCGGGTAGGTGCTGACGAGCGCGGCGATCCATCCCACCCACTGCGCGACAACACCCACCACAGCGACGAGTCCGCCCACGATAATGATGCTCACCATCGTCCAAAAGAACCCGTCAGTTCTTGGGATGAAGTTGGAGCCGTTGCCACTCGCCGCCGCGACGAAGTGACCACCGAATGCGAGCATCAACCCAACGGCAATCCCCATCGCGATGAACCCCGCGACCATCGTTATCACCCCGACGACCCAGACCCTGGTGATTTGAAGCTTGGCCATGATCGCTTGCCTCCTTATCCGGCAGGCTGCCAACACGCGACATCGCCTGTTGTCTGCAATCTCTCCTGCCCCAGCGTATCGTGGCGGTATCACGCTTTCCTCACTGAGTGCCGCCCGCATCACACATGATGGTCACGCGTGATGAAGGCATCGCTCGGTTGCGACCCGCTACTGAGCTCGAACAGCCGCCGGCTCACCAGGATGAGCCAAATCGTCGTAGGCACCAGAGAGAGAAGCGATAGGTAGATACCCACCGTCCCCGCGGTCGCCGGCACTACCATCAGAACGCCCATCGCGAGCCCCATATACGCGGTGACTCTGCTGAAGATACGGCTCCGCAGCATAACCGTCGCGATGATCAAAGCGGCAACGCCGCCGAGAACGTAACTCACGTCGAATGCCGAGCCTTGCCAGGTGGCAAGCATCGCCCGCCCCGCCGCCAAGACCTGACCTCGCTGCGCATCTGTTGTCGCGGCATCATATTGGCTACTGAGGACCAGCATATTGAAGGCGACATTCGAGGAAAGGTAGGCGGTTATGCTCACGAAGCCACAGATTGTCGCTAGCGACATGAGTGGCTGGCGAACGTGTCGGAGAGTCCCGTAGAGTGCGAGATAGATCACGCCCATGAGTACATAGCTCACCAACATCAAGAGGTCGAGGTCGAGGAGCCCAAGCAGGCCGTTCTTGTGAAAGAGATCAAACCAGCCAACGACGGTGCTCGGCGGGGGATTGACGAGAAAGACAACCACTGCAACGACAATACATGCGACCGAGAGCAGCGCAGCGACCCCAGCCGTGCGGTAAAGCGGTCTCCAGGCGGAGTCATTGGGTGCTCCATAGGATGTCGTCACATGTTGCTGGCGTGCGGGCGGAGATTCCACGCTGGACGTATTCATAGCGATGCCCCTCTCATCGTGCGCTGTTGTCACTCACCGTAACCACACATCGCACGCGAGCCTCGCCAGAACATCTCATCCCGGAGCAACTACAACACAATCACCTCACGGAAAATCGTTAGACATAAGGATTGCGACCGTTCGTTCCCTGTGAGACTTCCGCTCACACATCGTGACGGCCATGATTTGTGAGCGCCCTGAAGAGATGAGCACTTTACTTTCCTGTCAGACTACCGGTGCCTTTCTGGTCGTCACGGATTTGTGATACAGCCGTGAAGTAGTGCCCGTATCTCCTGAGACAAGCAAGAGATGGCGCACCTGCACATGCTGTAAACCGATAGTGGAGTATCGGCATGCTCGAGTTTCGCGGCACAATGCCTTCGGGATCGCTCGGTATGGATGCCGGGAGAACTGTCAAGCGCGGCGCCCCGCCTGGCCGGCTCCTTTCTGGCCACCGCTGGGGTGGCGCGGCGGTCTGCTCACCGCCGCGTCCCGCGATGTGCCCGCGTCCTCTTCTCCTATGCGACCAGCGCTCTAGCCCGCGAGGACCGTGTCTACCGCGCGCAGATCCTCTTCGGTGAGGTGCCACTCAGCAGCGCGGGCGTTGGCCACGACCTGCTCAGGGCGTGTCGCGCCGGCGATGATGGTGCTGACGCCGGATCGCGCCGCTAGCCACGCCAGCGCCAGCTCGCCCACCGTATGGCTCCGCTCGCGCGCCCAGACATCGAGTCGCTGCACAGCTTCGAGCGTGTCGTGTTCCAGGCGCGGCTCGAAGCGGGGATTGTTGTGGCCGCGCGTATTTTCTGGTGCAGGCTCGCCTGGCTTGTATTTTCCGGTAAGGACACCTCCTGCCAGCGGCGAGTAGGGAATGATGCCGAGACCGAATTCGCGACAGGCTGGCACCAGCTCGCGCTCGATGTCACGGTCAAGCAAGTTATATTCCGGCTGGACGGAGATGTAGCGAGCGAAGTGCTCACGGTCACTGATCCACAGCGACTGGACGACACGCCAGGCATCGTAGTTGGAGCAGCCGATGTAGCGCACCTTGCCGGACCGCACGAGATCGTCCAGCGCGCCCAATGTCTCGTCGAGCGGCGTCAGCGGGTCGAAGGCGTGAATTTGGAAAAGATCAATAGCGTCCACGTTGAGCCGGCGCAAGCTGGCGTGGCAGCTTTCAAGGATGTGTGTGCGCGAGGAGCCGTGCTCGTTGGGGCGATCGCCCATGCGCATGCCAGCCTTGGTCGCAATCAACACCTCATCGCGCCGGCTATGGATGGCCTTACCAACGAACTCTTCCGATACGCCAGCGCTGTAGATGTTGGCCGTGTCAATGAAATTGATGCCCAGGTCCAGTGCCTGGTTGATAATGTGCGCCGTCCGATCCTCATCGGCGTAACGTCCGAAGGTGTTGCCGCCCAGACCGATGACGGATACGCGCAATCCCGAGCGGCCTAACTGCCGGTACTCCATCGTCTCTCCAATCTTCTGCCATAACGCGCGGTAACCCGCCGCCGTGCGCGACACCCTATGACTCTGCGCCCTCTTTGGGAATTGTAGCACTGCGAGGCGCAATGCTTAGCCGGTCGCCGCCTGCTTTTGGCACGCGGCATGCTGGTGTCCGGTCAGCTTCCGCAAAGTGCTGGATGGTGGACACGAGTAAGCTTGTGTTCCGCCTGTGCATCCTTTATGATAGCCAGCGGCCCATCGAGCGTGTGACATACACGGCAACGGCGCACGGAGATTGGGACACGCGGGAGGAACGGAACAGCTACCAGCCGCCGGTGATGGGTCCAGTAAGGGCGGCGCGGCGGTGCAACACGTTTTGGGCGAGGGAATCCTCGCGCAGGCAAAGGAGAACGGCAATCATGGTGCTCGCGATCCAAAACATCAACTTCATTCCAGGAAGCGGTATCCTCGACCAGATTTTCCATCAGACCTGGGTCACCGTCAGCATTTTGGGCTTTCCCAACAAAGGCTACAAGATCACGCTGATCGGACTCATCATTATCCTCATCATTGCGCTCGCCGCCAACGCCATTACCGAGAAGCTCACATCGCGCAAAGTTGGTGGGTTGTTCGCGGCGGTGATTATCACGCTCATTGGCTCAGCAATCTTCCAGGCGTATGTGCGGCTCCCCTTCGATTTCTCCCTGGAAAACATTCGCATCATCGCGGCGCTGTTTGGTGCCGTTGTCATCGCCGTCTTCTACACGCTCATCAAGGGATCGGTCAGCGGGAGGAAGTAGTAATCGCCACGACGACTCCTTCCAACCCCAGCGCCGCGTCCCGCGCCCGCTCCGCTTCCCGATCGTTGGCTCAGGTCCGCGCTTGACGGCTCACGCCCGGTATGGTATGGTGAGGATACGTCGGGGCGTAGCGCAGCCTGGTAGCGCACCACAATGGGGTTGTGGGGGTCGGAGGTTCAAATCCTCTCGCCCCGACCAACTGCAATGCGGTCTTCCTATGGGAGGGCCGCATTTCCGTGTCTGGAGCATGTTACGTCGCTGCTGTCGGAGCGCCGGTCTGCTCCCGCTGTATGACGACCTCATCCATCCATGCGAGAGACGTGTAGCCCATGGTGGTACGGCGGCCCGCGCTTTGCTACGATAAATCAACAGTGTGATAGCGCTCGGCTCTTGATGTAGGCGAGCGCACACCAGACGCCCCACATTCGGAGCACGCATGGAAATTCAGTTTACGGCGCTCAAAGCGGCAATCGCCGAATCAGACGCACGCGCCCGCACATTTCTCGCACGCAGCCGTCTCGATGCCGCCGAAGCAACGTATGAGACATCACTGATGCTGCTATGCAAGCTCATGGACGCCAGCGCGGATCAGCTGCATGGCTGGCAGCGAGCGGCCCATATCATCGCTGATCTACGCCAGCGCATCCTTCTCGATGCGCTGGCGCCTTCGCGCATGGGCGAGCTGCAAGTCCGCGCCGCCGCCCTACTGGACCTCCCCGATCTGCTGACGATCGCCAGCCAGGAGGACATCCACGAGGCGATTGCTTCTGCCATCCAGGTCGGCGCGCCACGCTACAACGCGGGCGACGTGCGCGGCTGCTGCACGGTCTACTGGGCGACGGCGCAATCGCTGGTGGCCGCGCCGGCCACGCGCGGGTTTCCCGGCTATGCCCGCGCGCTCGCCCAGCTACGCGCGGTGCTGGAGACTGCTCCGCCGGTCGTTTCCTTCGGTACCGATGGCGTGGACGCGCTGGCGTGGGCGCTACGCGGCGCCTTCGATGCGACACTGGCGATGAAAGCGTAGGGAGCTTCACCGTCGGGGTCTCATGAGCTCCCGTCCGTCCCTGGCCGTATCTGCCCGTTCCCATCCGTTTCCACTCACCTCGCCGTGTGCTACACTCCCGCCAGCGGCTCCCGTGCCGCCCCGCGCACCTTCCCAACCGAATACACTCCGCTCCCCCGTGTCGCCACATTCCGGCAGAATCGGCAACCAGAATCGCGAATCGCGGCAGAAACGGCAACCTTCCGTGCCTCCCCTCTCCTCGCGAGAGAGGGGCCGGGGGTGAGGTTCCCAATTCCGGCAGAATCGGCAACCACTGCCACCAAATGAGTTATCGGGAAATGTGACTGCTGGATCCGAGATCGAAGTTGGGTTGCGCCTCTGATACTGCGTAGCCCCGCTCCCGCAGTAGCTCCAGCAGCGCGTCGCAGTGGGCGCGGTCGCGCGTTTCCAGCGTGAGCATCACCTCGACCTGCTGGATCGGCAGGCGTGGCCCGGTGCGGTGATGCTCCACATCCAGCACGTTCACGTTCTGCTCCGCGATAAGCGAGAGCAGGCGCAAAAGCTCGCCGGGGCGGTCCGGCAGTAGCGTATGCACGACGAGATAGCGGCCCTGCACCGAAAGACCGTGCTGAATGAACTTGCCGATGAGGTTCATGTCTATATTGCCGCCGCTGAGAACGGCGACGGTGCGTTTGCCAGCCAGATCGAGCCGCCCGCTCAGCAGTGCCGCCACACCCGCGGCGCCCGCGCCCTCCACGAGCAGCTTACAGCGCTCCAACAGCAGCAGCACGGCGTGGATAATCTCCTCGTCGTCTACCGTGACCACCTCGTCTACGAGCGCACGCACGATCTCGAGCGTATAGCGCCCGGCCACCTTCGTGGCGATGCCGTCGGCTATCGTGTTGATGTGCGGCAGCGTGACAATGGCGCCGGCATCCAGCGCGGCGCGCATCGAAGCGGCGCCCGCCGCCTCAACGCCGATGATGCGTACGTCGGGTTTCAGCGCCTTCACCGCCGTGGCGATACCGGAGATGAGGCCGCCGCCGCCGATACCCACGACGAGAGCCTCTACCTCCGGTAGATCGGCGAGAATCTCCAGCCCCAGCGTGCCCTGCCCCGCGATAATGTCGGGGTCATCGTAGGCGTGGATGTATGTCGCGCCTGTTTCGGCCTGGATCTCGCGTGAGCGGGCGTAAGCTTCGTTGTAGGTATCACCCGCGAGCACAACAGTCGCGCCGTAGCCTTCTGTCGCCGTAATCTTCGCCAGCGGCGCGGCGGTGGGCATGACGATGGTGCAGGAGATGCCAAGCGCGGTGGCGGCGATGGCGACACCCTGCGCGTGGTTGCCCGCCGAGGCCGCGATGACACCGCGCTCTCGCTCCTCCGCCGAGAGCCGCGAGAGCTTATAGGTGGCGCCGCGCAGCTTGAAGGCGCCGGAGCGTTGCAGGTTCTCCGCTTTGAGGGAGACGTTCACGCCACTCATGGCGCTGAGCGTTCGTGAGGGCAATAGCGGCGTATGGTACACATGCGGGCGAATAACTTCCTGGGCGCGCCAGACATCCGTCACAGTCGGCAAGCGCAGCTCCTCTGCGCGAGCATCGCCGTCAGGGACAGCGCCACTGGCCGGTTTCGCCGCTCTCTTCACGGTGGCCTTCGAATCATGTCCGTTCAGGGTATCCGATGGCTCCGTGCTGGTCGCGGAAGCGGAATCCGCAGACGTCATAGGAACAGAGTCCTCTCAACTTAGATAGCGGTGTAACCTGTGCGTGAGAGTATGCGTGTATGCTATGTATTTATCGTAACACACGGGATGGATTATTCGTAGAGACGTGTGTGTATGCAGGTTGAAACGAGTGACGGCAGCGGCGCTGGCCTCGGTTCGGAGCGCATTCACCCCGCGATGGTGGGTGGCGGGCATTGTGTGGATAGGCAGCCACGAGAAGAGAGCGCGAGCGAGGCGGATATGAGTGAGCGCGCGCCAGGAAAAGTCACATCATTGGTTCCCGGCGAGGAGTCGCTGGGAAGCCGGTGGATGCGCTTCGCGCTTCCGCCGGCGGCCACGACACGCCTGCGGCTGAGGCATATTGCCGGAGAATGCGGTGCCTGGACGGCAATCATCGCGGTCCTACTTGTGCTGCTCTCTCCCGCTGCCGGTTTCATAGTCGCGGGCAGTTGGGCGCTAACCACCTACATCCGGACGCTGATCGTGCTGTGGCAGCACGTGAAGTCGTATCAGTTAACCAGCCTGGCCCCACAGCTAGACTCACTGAATCTGGCGGCGCGTGTCGGGCTGGCCAGCGCGGGCTATTTCACGCTGCTCGCGGCGCTCATCGTGCTGATGGCGGGACTGTTGGGTAGGCATTGGCGCCGGCTGTTTCTGTTTCCTGGCATCATCCTCACGCTTCCCGGCGCGCTCGCCTTTTTCTGGGGTATGCGGCTCAGCCTGACCGCTCTGGCGACCCCACGGGGTATCTCCTCGCTGGCGCAGACGGCGCTGCTCGCATACCTGCTCATGGACGTGATTGTACTCGCCGCCGCGCTGGTGGACGTTTCGCCGCGCCGCCGTCGTCGTGTCCGGTCGCAGCGCCAGCGCACGCCGTCCGCGCCGCTCGTGCCTGTCCACTTTGGCCCATCGGGACCATTGGCGGCAACGCGAAAACTCGCGGAATCTGCTCACCTGGAGCCGCCAGTCCCCGGCGTGGTGCCGGAGAAGCTTACGAGCGTGGCGGCGATAGCACCAGTCGTCGAGGATTGTGGCGACGGCGAGAGAGCGCTCGCCCTCACGGCGCGATCTGAGCCTTCGCCACTCCTGCCCGCGCCAACCGAGGATACGTCCGGCGAGGGAGCAGATGCCGAAAAAACGTCCTCTCCGCTCGCGCAGGTAGGCTAACGTCCGCGTCTGGTTGTCGCGCTACTCCGGTACGGCCAGCCCGATCAGCTTGTACGCGACTTTCGCGGCCACTACTGGGCTGACATGCCCCTCGATCAATGGCGAAAGCTCGACAACATCGAAGCCCACGACGCGCTTGCGGGCGGTGACGGCTTCCAGCAATCTGGTGAGCTCGTACCAATCCAGCCCGCCTGGCTCCGGGGTGCCGGTGCCCGGCACGAGCGATGGATCGAGGCCGTCAATATCAATAGTGACATACACTTCATCAGAGAGTGCCTGCACCACATCATCTATCCAGTCGCGCCGGCCTACGAAGGATTGCTCGCGAATATCCTGAGCGAGCCACATCGGCAGATGTCGCTGCTCCACTAGCTGGGCCTCAGGCTCACTGAGGCTGCGAATGCCCACCTGCGCCGTGTGTGGGCAGACATCCAGCACGCGCCGCATGACTGTGGCCGCGCTGAGCTTCGAGCCTTCGTATTCGTCGCGTAGGTCGGCGTGCGCGTCAATCTGGAGCACGCTCAGCTGGGGATGACGCTTTGCAAAGGCACGCACAACGCCAATCGAGGTGAGATGATCGCCGCCAAGTGTGACGACGAACTTGCCACGATCCAGCAGATGCCCCGTCACCAGCTCGACGCGATCTACCATTCCGGCCGCGTTTCCCATCACGACCTCTACAGCCGGGAAGGTATGGATGCCGACTCGATAGGGCGAGCGGCGCAGCTCTGCGTCGTAGAGCTCCAGGTTGCGCGAGGCGTCAATGATCGCTTGCGGTCCCTCACGGGTGCCGGGGCGATAGCAGGTGGTGCCATCGAACGGAACAGGCAGAACCACGACCCGCGAGGTGGCGAAGGCGCTATCTTCGGCTTCGAGGTGCATGAAACAGCGGCTCGGCGCGAGCGCGCCGGAAAGTGCGGCAAAGTCGTCCACAGCGAATGCTCCCAGGTAGGTAATTATGCGTGCGAGGCCAGGCACAGCAAAGTCCATTATACGGCGATATGTGGTAACATCGTCGCATCGCGTGGCAGTTTATATGGATTTTTCGCCGTCCCTGTGCTTTGTGTATTGGCATGTGATATGCTTCCAGATGCAGTTGTACTCGTATGCGCCTCGTCAGGTGGTCCTCCGGGCACGGAGCTTGCCCGCGTTGTGTGCTGTACCTCTGAAGCGTCTGTCGAGCGACGCCCTGTATTGCGTACGGATTGTGTATGAAGATGCCGGCTTCCAAGTAGCCGGCGCGACGAAGTGTGTCATACGGCGCAGGTCGTATGATGATCGAAGTTCGAAGGAGCCTGAGTGGCCACCCGTATCTACGTAGGGAATCTGCCCTACACAGCTGACAGTCAGCAGCTTTCTCAGCTTTTTAGTGTGTTTGGAGACGTTGTCGAGGCAACCGTTGTTACGGATCGCGAGACAGGCCAGAGCAAGGGCTTTGGTTTTGTCCAGATGGCGACCGACGAGGCGGCTGGCAACGCGATTGCCGGCCTGAACGGCACGATGCTCGGCAATCGGACGATTCGTGTGAATGAAGCGCAGGCGCGGCCAGAGCGTGGCTCACGCGGCGGCGGCGGCGGTTATGGCGGCGGTGGCCGCGACCGTGGCGGTTATGGCGGCGGCGGCGGCAACTACGGTGGCGGCGGCGGCAGCTACGGTGGCGGCGGCGGTGGCGGTTATGGCAGCGGTGGCCGCGACCGTGGCGGCTACGGTGGCCGAGGCGGTCGCGACGACTATGGCAGCCGTGGTGGCCGGGATGATTACAGCGGCCGAGGCGGTCGCGACGACTATGGTCGTGGTGGCATGAGCTTCCAGGGCCCGGCGAATTTCCCGCCGGCCGAGGACGACGAGAACAGCAGCAGCTTCTATCGCCACGAGCGAGGCCGCGATCGTGACCGCGCCCGCCGCGAGCGCGACTGGTAATCGGGGTCCTTACCCCTACCCCTTCTCCCAACAGGGAGAAGGGGTTTTTCTATTGAATGCGCGCTCGGCCGTCTTCGACGCGCACCTTGCCCGAGAGCACTAGCGAAATCGTCTGCGGGAACAGCTGATGCTCTTGTTCCAGGATACGGGCCGACAGCGACTCTACTGTGTCGTCGTCGTGCACGGGAACAGCGGCCTGCGCGACAATGGGGCCAGCGTCCACCTCTTCCGTGACAAAGTGAACCGTGCAGCCGGTCAGCTTCACGCCGGTTTCCAGCGCGTCGCGTTGGGGGCGGGGAGCCATGCCGCCCGCGAAGGACGGTAGCAGCGAAGGGTGGATATTGAGAATACGGTAGGGATAGGCGCGCACGACGCAGGGGTCGAAGATACGGGCGTACCCGGCGAGCACCACGAGATCAACGGCGGCTTCACGAAGCGCCGCGACGATGGCCGCGCCTTCCTCGGCGCGTGTCACGTAGGCTTTCGGCGCGATCACGCGCGTCGGAATGCCATGCGCGATGGCTTTCGCCAGAGCGGGCGCGTCCGCGCGGCTGGAGATGACAATGCCCACGCGGGCGGCCAGCTCGCCGCGTTCGATGGCCCCCAATATCGCTTCGAGGTTGCTTCCGCGCCCAGAAACCAGGACGCCAAGCGTCCGCACCACCGGCCCCGTGGGAAGCGGGGTGAATGAAGCGGTCATGCCAGCCCCTCCACAGTCACTCGCGGCTGAGCGTCATGCCGGTCGCGAATATTGCCCACGTGTCGCGCTCCGGCATCGCGGGACCGCTCCAGCACGGCGGGCAGATCAGTGGGCCGGCAGCAAAGGACAAAGCCCACGCCGAGATTGAAGACGCGCGCCATCTCGCTCCATGCGACGCCGCCGCGCGCCTGGATGACGCGGAAGATTGGTGGCATATCCCACGTGCGAGCGTCCAGTACGGCGGCGAGATGTTCCGGCACGACACGCGGCAGGTTGTCAATCAAGCCACCGCCGGTGATGTGCGCCATGCCAGTGATGAGGCCGTCGTCGAGCAGCGGGCGAACGGTAAGCAGATAGCTTCGGTGTGGTTGGAGCAGCTCATCGCCGAGCGTCCGTCCGAGCTCCGGCAGGAACGCGGCAAGGTCGTCGTCCGCGAAGACGTCGCGGGCAAGCGAATATCCGTTCGTATGCAGGCCGGCGGAGGGTAGACCTATCACCGCGTCGCCAGCCTGGATCGCGGCGCCCGTGAGCATGCGCTCGCGTTCGACGACGCCTACGATACAACCGGCGAGATCGTATTCGCCAGGCGCGTAAAACCCTGGCATGGATGCAGTCTCACCGCCGATGAGCGCACAGCCGGCGGCGCGACAGCCCTCCGCGACGCCCGCGACGACCTCGACGGCCTGATCGCCGTCCATAGCACCAAGGGCGAGGTAGTCCAGAAAGAAGAGCGGGCGTGCGCCGCAGACAAGGATATCGTTAACGCAGTGGGCAACCAGATCGGCGCCGATGGAGCGGTGGCGGTTGAGCGAAAACGCGATCTTGAGCTTGGTGCCGACGCCGTCAATCGAGGAGACGAGCACCGGCTCGCGCAGGTTGAGTGCATTGAGGGCAAAGAGGCCGCCGAACCCGCCCAGGCCCGCCAGCACCTCGGGTCCGTGCGTCGCGCGTGCGGCATCGCGCATCCGCATCTTGGCGCTGTCGGCGGCGTCCAGGTTGACGCCCGCGCTGGCATAGGCGTCTGCTGATGTGCTCATTGGTCCTCCGCATAGTTTCCGTTAGTCTCGAATGGGTAGGTGAAGGAACCGTTCTCAGCGAGCGATGGCGTGATGTGGCCCGCTCTGCCGCCGGATCGCCTGCCAGCACCTTCCTTGCCATAGGAGGACAATGGAAATGGCGCACGCGGACGGAGCGAATCGCTCATCCCCACCGCGCGGTTCTCACTGCGTATCCAGCAGGCGCAGCAAGTCGTCGCGGCTGGAGCGTACCATCTGGCGGATGGTACCGAGGCTCGCGGCGTTTTCGGCGAGCGTCACCACGGCAGCAAACTCGCCCAGCGGGTCAACGCTCACCAGGGCATCTTCATATTCGAGGATCGCCGCGACAGTGTGGCCGCCGGCCAGCTCGTGGGCCAGCGCCTCCGCCGTACCCAGCGCGCTGGCGCCCATTGCGCCTAGTGTCTCCAGAAAGCGCGCATCGCCTCGGCCCGTCTCTTCGATGGGCAAGCCGTCGCGGCCCACCAGGACGGCGGCGCGCACACCTGGGATGGCGAGAAAGCGGCCCAGCGCGTCGCGAATACTCGGCATATCAGCTCCTCTTCGTGTGCTACCCGACCGGAGCGCCGGACGCGGCTTGCTCACGCTCCAGCGAGAGACGGTCAGGCAGCGACATCTGCACGGGCATGGGATAGCGGCCAGTGAAACAGCCGGTGCAGAAGCGCGAGCGAGGCAGATCAATGGCCGCGATGAGTCCATCAAGGCTCAGGTACCGCAGGCTGTCCACGCCGATTTCCCGCGCGATGGATTCGACATCGGGCAGGCGCGCCGCGATGAGCTGGTCGCGCTGGGCGACATCCAGTCCCAGATAACAGGGCCAGCGGAACGGCGGCGAGGTGATACCCAGATGCACCTCGGCGGCGCCCGCGTCCTTGAGCAGCTTCACCAGCGGCCGCACCGTCGTGCCGCGCACCACGCTATCGTCAATCATGACGACACGCTTCCCGCCTAGAACGGCGCCAAGCGCGTTGAACTTCATCTTGACGCCAAGCTGGCGCAGGCGCTGATCGGGCTGAATGAACGTGCGCCCAATGTAGCGGTTCTTGATGAGACCGTCGGCATACGGCAGACCGCGAGCGGCAGCGTATCCAGCAGCGGCAGGCGTCGCGGAGTCCGGTACGCCGATCACCATGTCGGCAGGCACGGGGAACTCTTCGGCAAGGCGCGCACCCATCCGCTGGCGGGCGAGATAGAGCGACTTGCCGCTGATGACGCTGTCGGGGCGGGCGAAATAGATGTATTCGAAGAGGCAGGCGCCCGAGGCCACTGGCGCGATGCCCGTATGCGCCCGCATGCCATCCGCGCCGTCGCCGCTGAGAACGACAATCTCGCCGGGTACCACATCGCGAATGGCTTCGCCGCCGACCGTCTCGATGGCGCAGGTCTCGGAGGCGAGCACCCAGTGATTCTGCAAGCGTCCGATGGTGAGTGGGCGCACGCCATACTGGTCGCGCACACCGATGACGCTATCGAGCGTGAGAATGGCGAGACTATAGGCGCCCTGGAGGGTCGGCATAACGCGGCGCAGCTTCTCGACGTAGGTTGCGCCCGGCGCGATGGCGATGAGCCGGCCGATAATTTCGCTGTCGCTGCTGGTTTCCAGCGTTTCACCTTCGGCAAGTAGCCGGTCGCGTAATGTGTCGGTATTGGTCAGGTTGCCGTTATGCGCCAGCGCGAAGGGGCCAAGCGTACCCTCCAGCCTGAAAGGCTGCGCGTTCTCGATGAGACTGGAGCCAGTTGTGGAGTAGCGTGTGTGGCCGATTGCAAGAGTGCCGGGCAGACCGGCGAGGTCCTGCTCGGTGAATGCCTGGGCGACAAGACCCATCTGGCGGTGTAGGTGCAGCGCGGCGCCATCGCTGGTGGCGATGCCTGCGCTCTCCTGCCCGCGATGCTGCAATGCGTAGAGACCGAAATAAGTGACGCGAGCGACATCTTCGCCCGGCGCGTAGATGCCAAAGACACCGCAGGCTTCTCGTGGGCGATCCGGCCACTCCTCCGTGTCCCACTGGCTCACGCTGGAGTGAGGCTGGTCATCGCCGGCGCAAACATCCGCAACGGCGCCGTTTCGCACGCGCACACCTCGCTTCCGCTCTTGAGGGTGTTGATCGCCACTCTGGGCGGCGGTCCCTCCCGATTCTACACGATAGCGCGGCGAATCGGCAAACAGCGGGACTGACGAGTCGCTGGAAACCATGTGGACACTTCACGGCATCTCCCAACACTCACGCGAACGGAAATGTTATACTGAGGAGTGACCACAATGATGTGGCACAATGAGGATGCATCAGTATGACACCCGGCGGAGCGCTCGAGCAAAGGGCGTGCGCCACCGCGGGCGATGAGGCCAGAAGGTGGCGGATATGGTAACGGATGACGACGTTCACAATATCGTGAAGCATGGACCAGCGCGGCGCTCTCAGACGGAGCCAGCCGGTGGCGGCGAGGAGTATCTGCGTATCGAGCAGGTGGCCGCGCGTACGGGTCTGACAAAACGTACCTTGCGCTACTATGAGGAGATTGGGCTGCTGGCGGCGCCGAGCCGCACGGAGGGCGGCTACCGGCTGTATAGCGCGCACGACATTCAGGAGCTTGAGCGCATCAAGCGGCTGAAGAAGCTGCTGGGATTCTCGCTTGCCGAAATTCGCGAGATTGCTCAGGCCGAGGAGGAACGCGAGCACGTGCGGGCTGCCTGGATACAGGAGCCGGATCCGAGGGCCCGTCTGGAATTGCTGGATCGGCTTGAGGCGCAGCAGGAACATCTGTTGCTGCTGGTGGATGAGAAGCGGGCCGGACTGGAAGAGATGCGGCACAATATGATGACTCGCCGCGAACGCTGGCAGGCGTTGCGCGCCGAGCTGAACGCGCAAATGGGCAAGGGCGGTGAGCAGTAGGAGAAGCACGAGCAGGCGCTCTCAGTTGGAGGGTCGTGACACTGTATGCCCACCGTCGGCCGCATACGGTATGAGCCTGATGGGCGGGATGAGGCAAGCTCGCCGGACGAGCCACGATCACCCTCCCATGTTCATCGCCTCGTTGGATGTGTTTCCCTCGCCGCGCTTCCCGCCGCTCGCATAGTATCGCGCCGCCTGACCATCCGCGTGAGTGACCCGATACTGGACGCCGTCGCCAGCCTGTTACGGACGGGATCGCGGGCGCACGGACCATCCCGCCAGCGCCACCGCCTCGGCGTTGGGCGTCCGCACCTGGGCTGGTAGCGCCGCGCTTGTATCCGCCGTGCTCGGTACGACACGCCAGAATGCGTTGAGCGCCGCCGGCCACTCCGCCAGCAGGACCGCCGCGCGGTCGCTGCGAGTCGCCTGCTCGTGATAGCGCAGCAGTGCCGCTAGAGTCTCCACCTCGCTCGCGCTGGTGACACGCTCTATTCGCACCATTAGTGGATTGAGGCGAGCCGGCAGGGCGTTTTCCGCATCGTAGACATACGCGACACCGCCCGACATTCCGGCGCCGAAGTTCCGTCCAGTTGGGCCAAGCACCACCGCGACGCCGCCGGTCATGTATTCGCAGGCGTGGTCGCCCGCGCCCTCCACCACCGCGACGGCGCCACTATTGCGCACGGCGAAGCGCTCACCGGCCTGCCCCCGCGCCATGAGCAGGCCTCCCGTGGCGCCGTACAGCACCGTGTTACCCAGAATCACCTGTTCGTGGGGTGCGTACTGGACATGCGGTGGTGGCATGACGACAATCTCGCCGCCGGTCATGCCTTTGCCCACGTAATCGTTGGCGTCACCAGTCAGCACCAGCCGCAGGCCGGGCACGCAGAATGCGCCGAAGCTTTGGCCCGCGCTGCCCGTGTAGTGCAGCGTGATGCTGCCGCGCGGCAAGCCGCCGTCGCCCCAGCGTCGCGCAATCTCGCCGGCCAGACGCGCTCCTACCGTGCGCTCACAGTTGCGGATGCGCTCGTGCAGCAGGACGCCGCCGCCACGCTCCAGCAGAGGCGCCGCGTCGTCCAGCAGCTTCTGCTCCGGTAGCGGTTCATCATGTCCGCGCGGGAACGAGGGACGGATAACCACGGAGCTTGCGGATGGAACAAAGCGCCGCAGCGGGGTATCTGGTGTACCGTCGTCTCGCCGAACTGTCGTCCCATCCACGCGGGGCGCGGCCCGTTGCTGCCCTACATCATCCGCTGCTTTTCTACGGTCCTCCGTGTGCTTCGTGCTCTCTGTGCTTGTCTCCTCGTGTCGCGCGGCGGGCGTGTAGCGGCGCGGGGAGTCAGCATCGCCCGGCGCGAGCAGCGGCGCAAGGTCCAGGTGCGGCGCGAGCGTTACCTCGTCGCTCGCATCGGTGGGTACACGTGGCGTGAGGAGGACAGTGCGACCAATGATGTCGTCCATTCGCCGTGCGCCGAGCGAGGCGAGAATGCGCCGAGCTTCCTCCGCGACGGCCAGCAGGAATGTCGCGATATGCTCCGGCTGGCCGGTAAAACGCTTGCGCAAATCCTCGCGCTGCGTGGCGATGCCAGTCGGGCACGTATCGAGATGACACTGGCGGGCCATGTCGCAGCCGAGCGCAATCAGCGCTGCCGTCCCGAAGCCGAGCTCGTCCGCGCCAAGCAGCGCCGCAACGACGATATCGCGGCCCGTCTTCAGGCCGCCGTCCGTCCGTAGCCGCACTCGCCCACGCAGGCCATTAAGCCGGAGCACCTGCTGCGTCTCCGCCAGTCCAACCTCCCAGGGGATGCCCACATTCTTGATGGCGGTGAGCGGGGAGGCTCCGGTGCCGCCGTCGTGGCCGCTGATGAGAATGTAATCCGCGTGGGCTTTGGCGACGCCCGCCGCGATGGTGCCAACGCCGCGCGCCGCGACGAGCTTGACGCCGACGGCGGCGCGCGGGTTGACCTGCTTGAGGTCGTAGATGAGCTGAGCGAGATCTTCGATGCTGTAGATGTCATGGTGCGGAGGTGGCGAGATGAGCGGTATCCCGACCGTGGTGTGGCGCAGGCGGGCGATGATCTCCGTCACTTTGCGGGCGGGAAGCTGGCCGCCCTCGCCTGGCTTGGAGCCTTGCGCCATCTTGATCTCCAGCTCCTCGGCGCGCGCGACATACGCGGCGGTCACGCCGAAGCGCCCCGACGCGATCTGCTTGATGCGGCTGTTGGTGGAGACACCGTCGCGCTCGCCCGTCTGCCACGCTGGCTCCTCGCCGCCTTCGCCGGTATTGCTGCGCCCGCCGATGCTATTGGCGCCCAGAGTCAGCGTCAGGTGCGCCTCAGGACTGAGCGCGCCAAGCGACATCGCCGTCGTCACGAAGCGTCGCGCGATATTCTCCGCTGGCTCGACTTCGTCCAGTGGCATTGCATCGCCCGCGCGCAGGTCCAGTAGGTCGCGAATAGCCGTTGGTGGCCGGCTGTATACGAGCTCGGTGTAGCGGCGAAAGTCGTCAGGATCGCCGGTGCGTGCCGCCTGTTGCAGCGCCCGCACCACCTGGGGATTAGCGGCATGGTACTCGGCATTACGGCGGAAGCGCACGTACCCGCGGTCCGCCAGACGCGGGCGAACGCCTTTTGGCGCCGCGTCCGCCGCATCGGTCAGTAATGCGGTGGCAAGGCCGTTGTCGCCGGCAGACAGGCGCGCCGCTTCGGCGCGGTGTGCGCCTGTCTGCCGGTCGAGATCTGTGAGGGTCAGTCCGCCGAGGGAGCATGGAGTGCCGGGAAAATAGCGCTCTATGAGGTCATGGGCGAGCCCGATGCACTCAAAAAGCTGCGCCCCCAGGTAGCTTTCTAGCGTGGAGAGGCCCATGCGCGCCAGGATCTTGAGCAGCCCCTTCTCTACGGCGCTTATGTAGCGCTGGCTGGCTGTGTCCGGCGTGACGGTTTCCATACCCCGCGAGCCGGCAAGGGCGCGCACAGTGTCGAGCGCGAGATAGGGACAGACCGCGTTGGCGCCGTAGCCGATACACAGCGCCACCTGATGCGCCTCCCAGACGGCCCCGGTGACCGCGATGAGGCCCACAAGCGGGCGTAGGCCGGCCCGCACGAGTGCGGCATGGATCGTCGAGACGGCAAGTGGCAACGGCAGCGGCGCAGAGTCGCGCGGCATCTCGCGGTCGGTGAGCACGAGGATGCCCGCGCCCGCGCGCACCGCATCAGTGGCGGCGGCTTCCAGGGCATCCAGCGCGCGAGCGAGGGCTGTCGACTCCGCATCCGTATCCGCCGGCTGATAGCTCGTTGCGAGAGTGGCGACGGAGATACGCGCCGCGCTAGCGGCGCTGAGGATGGACGCGAGAAGGGTTTCTGTAAGGAGCGGACTCTCCAGTTTGAGAAGAGGAGTGGGCACAGTGAGATCGGTCAGCGCGTTGCCGCGCGGCCCCAGGTACGTTGCCAGCGACATGACTGATTGCTCACGCAGCGAGTCAATTGGTGGGTTCGTCACCTGGGCAAAGCGCTGCTTGAAGTAGCTAGAGAGCGGGCGCGGCTGGCGCGAGAGGACCGCGAGCGGTGTGTCGTCGCCCATGCTCCAGACCGCTTCAGCGCTCTCGCCGGCCATCGGACGCAGTACCATCTCCACATCTTCGTGGCTGTAGCCAAAGAGCGCCTGCGCGACGAGCAGATTAGCGGACGCCGGCTCGTACGTCCGCTCACATGGCTCGTCCCGCGTGGGAACAGCAATGATGCGAGTAGCCGGGCGGCTGTAGCGGCCTTGCGCGGCCAGCTCATCCTTGAGCGCCCGGTTGTCCAGGAGCGCGCCGCGCCTGGGATCCACGAGAAGCATCTGGCCTGGCCCCAGGCGCCCCTTGGTGACGATGGACGTCTCTTCGAGCGCGACGACACCGACCTCCGAGGCGGCGATGACCAGTCCATCCTCGGTGACGACGTAGCGCAATGGGCGCAGGCCGTTGCGGTCCAGTGCGGCCCCAGCGACGGCGCCATCGCTGAAGACCAGCGCCGCCGGTCCGTCCCATGGCTCCATCAGTGGCGCCTGACTCTGGTAGAACGCGGTTAGCGCGGGCGAGAGCTCATCGCGGCCCTCCCACGCCTCAGGAATGAGCAGCGCCAGCGCATGAGGCGCCGTGCGGCCTGAGCGAGCCAGCACCTCCAGCGCGTTATCCAGGCTGGCGGAGTCGCTACCGTACGGCTCGACCAGCGGGTGGACGGCGGGCAGTCCGTCGCCCCAGGAGCGGTCTCCAAGCGCGGCTTCGCGGGCCGCCATCTGGTTGCGGTTGCCCTGGATGGTGTTGATCTCGCCGTTATGGGCCAGCATGCGGAACGGCTGCGCGAGCGGCCAGCTTGGGAAGGTGTTGGTGCTGTAGCGCTGGTGAAAGAGGGCGTGGGCCGTCTCGAAGCGATCATCACGTAAATCGGGATAGAAAGCGGGCAGGTTCGCGGCGGTGACGAGTCCCTTGTAGACGATGGTGCGAGCGGAGAGTGAGGCGACATACGCCCCCTCGATCCCCGCGTCGTGGATCCTTCCGTCGAAATCCTTGCGGGCGAGAAAGAGCATGTCTTCGAGCTGACCGGATGAGAGCGCGTCGTCTCTGCGCACCAGCACCTGCTCGATGCGTGGACACGACCGCTGAGCGGCGGATCCCAGCGCCTCCATATGCACCGGCACAACGCGCCACCCCAGCACGGCGATACGTCGCGTTTCAAGCGCGCCCCGCAGGAGCTCGCGCGCCTTCTCGGCGGCGGATGGATCTGACGGCAAGAAGATCATGCCGGCGGCCAGATCACCTTCGCCCACCGGGGACAGGTCTCGCTGGGAGAGCCATTCGGCGAACAGGCGGTAGGGAAGTTGGGTGAGCACTCCCGCGCCATCACTCGTCTCGGCGTCGGCGTCGAGCGCGCCACGATGGGCGAGATTGGCGAGCGCTTCGAGAGCATACGCAAGCATGCGATGCTCGCGGCGACCGGAGATGTTGGCAACGAAGCCCATCCCGCAGGCGTCATGCTCGAAGCGCGGGTCGTAGAGCGGATAGTCGTCACATGGCTTTTTGGCGGCACGCGACGACAGACACTGGCGCGAATCCATTGGCTACCCTCCTGGCTACAGCAGCTCCAGTGGTAAGGGTGGCGCCCGCTGTCTTCATCGCTGAAAATGCAAAAAGCCTCTCGTCCCGCCGTAGCACATCACGGACGGTAAGAGAGGCTGCAACGCCTGAAACTGGTGCCACGGGCCGGTCGGGCAATCAGCGCCCGCTCGCGGTCAGATCTTCCCGTGGCATTCGACCTTCGCAGGAAGTTGTACCGGCAAAACGAGCGATTGTCAAGCCCACAGGCGCGTGGGCACCGTACGTTGGTGCGGCACGTGAGTCACAGCAGCCGTCTCCGCCCACGCCGCGCTCAACATGACGGTGAAGCTGGAAACGAGCCGAAGACCTGCACCTGCGTCGCGCTGGCAGCGAGCATGGTAAGCGCCTCGGCGACAGGCGGCGAGTCCGCTGCGCCCTCCACGTCCAGGTAGAAGACGTATTCCCACGGCGTCTGGCGCGACGGGCGCGACTCCAGCTTGAGCAGGTTGATGCCGCGTGTGGCGAACTCTCCGAGCGCGGCATGCAGCGCGCCGGGCGTATGGGGCGTGCTGAGCAGCAGCACCGTCCTGGCGGGCGGCGTGGGGATGACGGGCTGGCGGCTGAGGGCGACGAAGCGCGTGTAGTTGTCCTGGATGGTCTGGATGCCGCTGGCAAGGATTTCCAATTCGTACAGTGCGGCGGCGCGGGCGCTGGCCACCGCCGCGACGCCATGCATCTCCTCCGCGCGGATGCGCATGGCGCTGCCCGCCGTGTCATACGCGGCGGTAATCTCCACACCCAGCGTCCGCAGGTAGGCGTCGCACTGCGCGAGCGCCTGCGGATGCGAGAGCACTTGACGAATGTCGCCGAGCGACTGTCCGGGCAGGCAGAGCAGACAGTGGTTCACGGGCAGACAGATCTCGCCGGTCAGATAGAGGCCCGCTGTGCGCAGCAGATCGTAGACCTCGTTGATGCTACCCGCCTGCGAGTTCTCGATGGGGACGAGGCCGCCCTGCACGCGCCCGCGTGCGACCGCGTCGAAAACATCGGCGAAACCGGCGCACGGCACCGGCTCGACCTCCGCGCCGAAGTAGCGCACCAGCGCCTCTTCGCCATAAGCGCCGCGCTCGCCCTGAAAGGCGATCCGTTGTGGCTCGCTCGCTGCTCGCTGCGTCATCACATATCCTCCGTGAGAATTGCGGCTTGGACGTAAACGTGAGGCGCCAACGCCCGTCGTACGGAGCACCCCGCTACGGGCTGTCAGTATACTGGGTGAGACGGTGGGGTCGTCAAGGATAGGTTGTGGTGGGAGCACACATTTCGTCTTATGAAAATGGGTTTCACGTCAGATGAACGCAGCGGTTGCACCGAGCGAGCGCTTCGAGAATGCGCGGTGGGGGTTGACAACTGGCGGACTGGTCCGGTATCCTCGTGTATGACGTTCGGCAGCGCAGAGGCGCTTTCGCAATATGCCGAACTTCCCTCAATTACTGGAGGCTTATGATGCGACCTGTCGAGATGGCGTCGAACGCTGCCGCAATGTTCGCGAGCAACGACTCTGCCATCTTTGTGTCCATCGCCATCATCAGCGCCTCCCCCTCCACCATTTCCCCCATTTTTCGATCAGCACGCGCAGTGCCGATAATTACGAGGCTCCTCGCCCTTAGTTGCCCCGCTGTGTGACTACCGGGGACACAGCGGGGCGGGCGAGCGCCACGACACTGCTGCTAGTGCTGGGATGAGACTCCAAGCGCAGATGCTTGGAAGTTCCAACGACGGATCCCTTAGAGGGCTTCCCATGCGGGAAGCCCTTTGTCATTTTTCCGGCCTTCTCTACTCTGTCGTCAGATGCTATGACCTCAAGGAGAAACTGTATGGCCACATCCGTCGTATCTCCAGCTACCGAGCGCTCGGCGGGCGCACATGGAGGAAGCTCGTCGGGCGCTTCTCCGGGCGAATGTCTTCAGCGCACGGGCGCCCAGATACTCTGCGACGCGCTCGAACAGGAGGGCGTGGACGTTCTCTTTGGCTATCCTGGTGGCGCCATCATGCCGTTCTACGACGCGCTCTCCGACTCGTCCCTGCGCCACGTGCTCGTTCGCCATGAGCAGGCCGCTGCCCACGCGGCGGACGGCTACGCACGTGCGACGGGTCGCGTTGGTGTCTGCGTCGCCACGAGCGGCCCCGGCGCGACCAACGTCGTAACAGGGCTGGCGACCGCGTTTATGGACTCCGTGCCTATCGTCGCGATTACCGGACAGGTGGCGCGGCGCTTCATCGGTACCGATGCGTTCCAGGAAACCGACGTTATCGGCGTCACGCAGCCAGTCACCAAGCACAGCATCCTCGTGCGCTCCATCGAGGACCTGGCGGAGGCGGTGCATGCCGCGTTCGCCATCGCGCGCAGCGGGCGGCCCGGCCCGGTGGTGATTGATGTTCCTAAGGACATTCAGCAGGCGAAGACCAGTGTCCCCACGCGGTTCACTCCAAAGCCGCCGCGGCGTCCTATCCTGACCGCCGATCTCCCGGTGGCGGCGCAGCGTGCGGCGGCGCTCGTCAATAGCGCGCGGCGACCGCTCATCCTTGCCGGGCATGGGGTCGTTCTCTCTGAAGCCTACGATGAGCTGCGTACGCTGGCGGAACGGGCGGCCATCCCGGTTGTAACGACACTGCTGGGCATCAGCGCGTTCCCAGAGTCGCACCCGCTTGCTCTGGGTATGCCTGGAATGCACGGGCCGGCTGAAATCAATCGCGCCATCCACGCCAGCGACGTGCTCGTCGCCGTCGGTATGCGCTTCGACGATCGTGTGACTGGTGAGGTGACGCAGTTCGCCCCTGAGGCCCGCATCATCCATATAGACATTGACCCCTCCGAGATGGGCAAGGTCTTTCCGCCTACGGTGCCGATTGTGGCGGACGCGCGCGTCGCGCTGGCGGCGCTCACCGACCATGTCACGCCTGGGCGCCACCAGGATTGGCTCGCCACAATCGCGCACTGGCGCGAAGAAGCGGTGCGCGCCGCCACCGGGGAGAACGCCAATGCGACTCGGACCGCACCAGATGCGCTGCCGGAGCCGCGCGGCATCCTCGCCGCAATTCGCGAGGCCACCGACGGGCGAGCGTTGATGGTAACGGACGTTGGCCAGCATCAGATGTGGGCGGCTCGCTTCTATGGATACGACCGCCCCAACAGCCACCTGACCTCAGGCGGCCTCGGCACGATGGGTTTCGCCTTGCCTGCGGCGATGGGCGCGGCCTTCAGCGGGCGCGACGAGCCAATCTGGGTGGTCGCGGGCGATGGCGGCTTCCAGATGAATATTCAGGAGCTGGCAACGGTCGCCGACCATGATCTTCCGATCAAGATTGCCATTCTCAACAATGGCTACCTTGGCATGGTGCGCCAGTGGCAGGAATTCTTTTTCCAACGCAACTACTCCGAGACGCGCATCTCCAGCCCGGACTACGTGAGACTCGCGGAGGCCTATCGCATCGCCGCATTCCGCGTGACGCGCGCCAGCGAGGTCCAGGAGGCGGTCGAGCGAGCGCAGTCCGTGGCAGGTCCGGCCATCGTCGAGTTTGTCATCGAGCAAGAGGCGAACGTCTTTCCGATGGTCGCGCCCGGAAAGGGAAATTTCGAGATGATCGAGCAGGCGCCACGAGCGGGAGGCTCCCATGGATAGCGCCGCTTCCCCCTCGCCGCAGGGTGGTCAGGAGCAGCATCTCGTGATCGTGCGGCTTCAGGACCGGCCGGGCGCGATGGAGCGCGTGTTAGGGTTACTGCGCCGCCGCGCTCCCGCGGTGACGGCAGTGAGTTTTGCGCCCACCGAAGACCCTGACGAGCTGCGGGTGACGATTGCGCTTCGTGGCGCGCACGCTGGTATCGCGCACGTTGTCAGCCAGCTTCGCAAGCTGGAGGATGTGCGTTCCGCCGGCGCGACTCCCGCCGCGAAGACTGATCGCGAGGCGGTGGTGCGCGAGCTGGTGCTCGTTCGCGTCGCCTGTGATACCGCATCGCGACGTGAAATCGTGGATATCGCTCACCTCTTTGGCGCGCGGGCGGTGGACGTGACCGGCTCCTCCCTCACGCTCGAAATGAGCGGCGACGATGACACGATCGAGAATCTGTTGCGATTCTTGCAGCCCATCGGAATCCGCGAGATTGCGCGCACCGGGAAAGTGCTGCTGTGGCGCGATGAAAGCACGACTGCTACGAGCGGCATGGCAGATACGGACGGCACGGGCGACACGGGCGACACAAGGCCCGCCAATATTCGGGCGACTGGATAATATAGCCAGCGCAACCAGGCTTTGTATAGGTGGGGCCGGTATTCGGCCAGCCGATATTCCTGCCGGCCAGCGGGCACGAACGCCCACGCCACCGCAACAGTCAAAAGTGACAACCAGACAATACGAGAGGATACGATGCAATGGCGAAGATGTATTACGACGCGGACGCGAGCGCGGAAGCCATCCAGCGGAAACGGATCGCGGTCATCGGCTATGGCAGCCAGGGTCACGCACACGCGCTGAATTTGCGCGATAGCGGCTGTGACGTGACAGTCGGCCTGTATGAGGGTAGCGCGAGCCGCACCGCCGCCGAGCGCGAGGGGTTGAGAGTCCGTCCGGTCGAGGCGGCCGCCGCTGAGGCCGACGTCATCATGATGCTGATTCCAGATCAGCACCACCGCGAGGTCTACGAGCGTGAAGTGCGGCCAGGGCTGGCGCCCGGCAAGATGCTGATGTTCGCGCATGGATTCGCCATCCACTACAGCCAGGTGGTGCCGCCGGAGTCGGTGGATGTGGCGATGGTGGCGCCGAAGAGTCCCGGCCACATGATGCGCCGGCTCTTTCAGGAAGGCACCGGCGTGCCGTCGCTCTTCGCCGTCCATCAGGACGTGACGGGCGAGGCGGAGAAGCTCACGCTGAGCTACGCCCGCGCCATTGGCAGCACCCGCGCCGGTGTATTGCGCACGACCTTCGCGGAGGAGACAGAGACGGATCTCTTCGGTGAGCAGGCCGTCCTCTGTGGAGGCGTCACGGCGCTCATCCAGGCGGGCTTTGAAACGTTGGTGTCGGCGGGCTATCAGCCAGAGCTGGCGTACTTTGAGTGTATGCACGAGATGAAGTTGATCGTGGACCTCATGTACCAGGGCGGCATGAGCTACATGCGCTACTCTGTCAGCGACACCGCCGAATATGGCGACTACACCGCCGGGCCGCGCGTGATTGACGAGTCGGTACGTCATACGATGCGCGGCATCCTCAAGGACATCCAGAATGGCGCATTCGCTACCCGGTGGATCACCGAGAATCAGGCGGGACGGCCCAGCTTCAACGCGATGCGCCGCGCGGCGCGCCAGCAGCAGATCGAGCAGGTGGGTCAGGAGCTGCGCGCGATGATGCCGTGGCTGCAACCGGCCACTCGTGGCCCGCTCCCAACATCCGATCAGACAGCGCCCGCGCCCGCCCTGGTTGTGTCATCTGCGGGTGCGAGCGGCGCACCGCAAACGCCAGTGCGCGGCTAGACGCGGAAAGGAACAGCCAGCCATGGCAGACTATGCTGTATTTGAATTCGACGATATGCGTTCCATTGGCGAGCTGGTCGCGGCGAACGCCAAACCGCGCACAGTGCGTAACCGCGAAGTCGCGACATCCAGCCCCGCGCGCACCAATGCTCGTCTCGATGCCACCACGAAGCCGGACCACGGCGGAGCGGCAGCGGCTCAGCCGCCGTCTCCTCGGCGGGTGCGCATCTTCGATACCACGCTGCGTGATGGCGAGCAATCGCCGGGCGCCAGCATGACCTTCGATGAGAAGCTGCAGGTCGCGGAGCAGCTTGCGCGGTTGGGCGTGGATATCGTGGAGGCGGGTTTCCCGGCGGCGTCTCCAGGTGACCTGATGGCCGTGCGCGAGATTGCGCGGCACGTGCGCGGCGTTACGGTCGCGGCGCTAGCACGCGCCAATCGCTCCGACATTGACGCCTGCCGCGAGGCGCTGCGCGACGCCGAGCGGCCCATGCTGCACATTTTTCTGGCGACGTCCGACCTGCACCTTGAGCACAAGCTGGGGATTACGCGCGAACAGGCACTGGCACAGATAGACGAGATGGTGCGCTATGGACGCCAGTTCTTCGAGCATATCGAGTTTTCGGCGGAAGATGCGACCCGCAGCGACTGGGCGTTCTTGAGTGACGTGTACGCGACGGCCATCCGTGCCGGCGCGACGACCGTGAATGTGCCCGATACGGTGGGTTACACGACGCCCGCCGACTTCACCGCGCTGATTTGCCACCTGCGCGCCACGGTGCCGGGGATCGAGACCGTCACAATCAGTGTTCATTGCCACGACGACCTGGGCATGGCCACAGCGAACACCCTGGCAGCCATCGCCGCCGGCGCGGGGCAGGTCGAAGTCACGATCAATGGGCTGGGCGAGCGTGCCGGCAACACGTCGCTAGAAGAAGTGGTCATGGCGCTGCGCACGCGCGCGGATGCCTTCGGCGGTTTGGTTACCAGCATCGTCACCGAGGAGCTGGTGGGCACGAGCCAGCTTGTCAGCCGCATCACCGGCTTTCCTGTTCCGCCCAACAAGGCGATTGTCGGCGCCAATGCGTTTGCCCATGAGGCCGGAATCCATCAAGACGGCATGCTCAAGCATCGCGGCACCTACGAGATCATGGACCCGCGAGCGGTGGGGTGGACCGAATCGCGGCTGGTGCTGGGCAAGCACTCCGGGCGCCACGGCTTCGATGCTCGCCTGCGCACGTTGGGCGTCCGTCTGCGCGGTGAGGAGCTTCAGCAAGCGTTTCAACGCTTCATCGAGTATGTGGACGAGCACAAAGTGGCGGACGACGACGATCTGCGTCGCATTGCCGAGCCGGCAACGACGCGCCTGGCAGTCACCGGCGGTTGAGGAGGAGCACAACCTTACATGGGCTATACAATGGCGGAGAAGCTGCTCGCTCGTCGTTCGGGAAGAGCGACGGTATCGGCGGGCGAGCTGATTGACGTTTCGATTGATCTGGTGATGGCGAACGACATCACCGCGCCGCTCGCCATCAAAGAATTCGAAAAGATTGGTGTGGATCGCGTCTTTGATCCACAGCGGGTGGTGTTCGTGTCGAGCCATTTCACACCGGCCAAGGACATCCAATCCGCGCAGCAGGCGGGTATCATGCGCCGGTTCGCCCGGGAGCAGGGAACCGTCTACTACGAGATCGGGCGCGGCGGCATCGAGCATGTGGTGCTGCCGGAGCAAGGTCACGTCGTGCCGGGTCAGGTGGTTGTCGGCGGCGACTCGCATACCTGTACCTACGGGGCGCTGGGATGCTTCGCGACCGGCATGGGGTCTACGGATATCGCCGCGGCGATGGCGACCGGCGAGGTATGGATGCGTGTGCCCGAAACGCTGAAGTTTGTCTTCACCGGCAAGCGGCAGCCGTGGGTCAGCGCCAAGGACATGATTCTCCAGACCATCGGCAGAATCGGCGTGGATGGCGCCCGTTATTGCGCGATGGAGTTCACCGGCGAGGCAATCAGCGATTTGAGTATCGAGGGCCGCCTCACCATGGCGAACATGGCGATTGAGGCGGGCGCCAAAGCCGGCCTCTTTCCTGTGGACGAGAAGACGCTGGAGTTCGTCGCGTCGCGCGCGAAGTGGCCCTATGAGGTCGTCGCCAGCGATGACGACGCGCGCTATGCGCAGGTCTTCGAGCTCGATGTCTCCGCGATGGAGCCAATGGTAGCCTGCCCCTACGAGCCGTCGAACATCAAGCCCGTCAGCCAGGTGGACCGCAAACCGCTCGATCAGGTGTTTATCGGCTCCTGCACCAACAACCGCATCGAAGACCTGCGCATCGTCGCGGATATTCTGCGCGGGCGCACGATCCATCCCGACATCCGCTGCATCATTATTCCCGGCTCGGTGACGGTCGAACGGCAGGCGCTGCGCGAAGGGCTGATCGAGATTTTCCAAAATGCCGAGGCGGTGGTCTCAACGCCGGGCTGCGGGCCGTGCCTGGGTGGCTACATGGGGGTGCTGGGACCGGGGGAGCGGGCGGTTTCCACGAGCAACCGCAACTTTCGTGGGCGCATGGGCCACCGCGACGCGGAGGTCTATCTGGCAAGCCCGGCGGTGGCGGCGGCGTCGGCGGTGCTTGGCCGCGTCGCCAGCCCGGCGGAGCTGGTGCGTGAGGAGGTGCTGGTATGACGGCTCCATCGGATACCACGATGCGAACGGAGGGGCGCGCCTGGGTATATGGCGACAATGTGGATACGGATGTGATCATCCCGGCGCGCTATCTGCTCACAGCGGACCCAGCGGTGCTTTCCACGCACTGCATGGAGGACATTGACCCCGATTTCGCTGGCAAAGTGGGTACAGGCGATGTCATTGTGGCTGGCGGCAACTTCGGCTGCGGCTCCTCACGCGAGCATGCGCCGCTGGCGATCAAAGGCGCGGGCGTCGCGGCAGTCGTGGCGGACTCGTTCGCGCGCATTTTCTACCGCAACGCCATCAATATTGGCCTGCCCATTTTAGAGTGCGCGGAGGCCGTCGCGGCGACACACCCCGGCGACATACTGCGCATCGAGCTGGCGGAGGGCCGCATCGAGAACGTCACGACGGGGCAGACCTTTCGGGCGCGGCCCTTTCCTGAATCCATTCTGCATATCATCCGGGCGGGCGGACTCATCGCCGCGACACGCGAGAAACTGCGCGCGGCAGGTGGTCCGCCCTTCGCTCAAGAGCAAGCTACGCTTCCGGCGGAGCCTGGCTCGCCACGGGGACAAATAGATACGAGCCAGCAAAGAAAGTGACTTCGAGATGGTACAGCACTTGACGCAACCGGCGAGCGCCACTCCGGCGGCGCGACCGGAGGCACCGCGAATCCCGACTGTCGCGGTAGATGACGGATGGGCCTACTTTCAAGGGCAGATAGTGCCCATGGGCGAGGCCCGCGTGAGTGTCGCGACACATGGGCTGAACTATGGCACAGGCTGCTTCGAGGGCATTCGCGCGTACTGGAACGCGGATCAGCAACAGCTCCATGTGCTGAAGCTCCGCGAGCACTTCGAGCGGTTTAGCCGGTCCCGCCGCATGCTGAAGATGGCGGAGGAGGAGACGATTGATGACCTCTGCGCGATCACGCTGGATCTGTTGCGTCGCCAGCGTTTCCGTCAGGATGTCTACATCCGGCCGCTGGCGTACAAGGCGTCGCGCACGATCAAGCTGACGCTGAGTACCCTGGAAGACGCGGTGACGATCTTCGCGTTTCCAATGGGCAACTATGTAGATATCAGCGCGGGGCTGAGCGTCTGCGTCTCGTCCTGGCGGCGGGTCAGCGGTAATGCGCTTCCCGTGCGCGCCAAGACGACCGGCGCCTACGTGAATAGCTCGCTGGCGATAGACGATGCGGCGGCTGCCGGCTTCGACGAAGCAATCTTCCTTACGGAGGGTGGTCACGTCTCCGAAGGCAGCTCCTGCAATCTCTTCCTGGTGCGACGCGGCCAGATCAGCACGCCCGGCAGCGCGTTCGATATCCTGGAAGGCATCACCCGCGAGTGCGTCATGGAATTGGCCGAGCGAGAGCTTGGCCTGCGGACGGTTCAGCGTGCTGTCGAGCGGACGGAGCTGTACGACGCGGATGAGGTGTTCTTCACCGGCACCGGCGTGCAAATTTCACCAGTGACGCGCATTGACGGTCGCCCTATCGGTAGCGGCGTGCCCGG
>DATGEP010000070.1:0-3005 GCA_035310125.1 Ktedonobacterales bacterium | reverse complement strand
TCGCCCGCGAGACGCTGATGGCCTGGTGCGAGGCAAACCGTGTGGACTTCCTGTTCGGCCTGGCGCGCAATGAGCGCCTGGAACAGGCGATCAAACCCGAACTCGTGTTGGCGAGCCTGGACAGCCTGCGGACCGGTCAGGCGGCACGGCGCTTCAAAGACTTCATGTGGTCAACGCTCGACAGTTGGAGCCGTGACCGGCGTGTCGTCGGCAAGGCGGAAGTCACCGGCGGCGATGCCAACCCTCGCTTTGTCGTCACCTCGCTCAAGTCGAGTGAGGTTGGCGCACAGCATCTTTATGAGGTGATCTACTGCGCGCGCGGCGAGATGGAGAACCGCATCAAGATGCTATGGGGCGGGCGGCGAGGAGATGGCACCCTCGTCGCTCTTACCTGATGATGGAGTAGCCCCGATGCCTCAGCCGAAAGATGACCTCAGCCGGTCCCTCGTCGCCCTGGAACAGGATAAGACATTGATCGCCGTCGTCGAGCTGAGTCTTGCGACTTGGCTGGTGGGTGGCATTGTCCCAGGCCTGCAGCGCGAACCATTGAAGAAGCTGCCTCCCGACCAGGAGGGGTTGCTTGGTCTGCTGCATCGCTGGCGGGGTGAAGCCGTCAAGGCCGGCCGGGAGATTACCCGTGTGGTGGTCGCTTTCGAGGCGGGCCGCGACGGGTTTTGGCTGGCCCGCTGGCTGCGCGCCCGTGGGTTCGAGGCCTATGTCATTCATCCGACGAGCATTCCGGTGTCCCGCGAGCAGCGGCGAGCGAAGACCGACCGACTGGATATTGGGCTTCTCAAGCGCGCCCTTCTCGGCTGGCTGCGTGGCGAGAAGAAACATTGCACCATGGCGGCGATTCCGAGTCTGGAGGAGGAAGATGCCAAACGCCCGACCCGCGAGCGCGAACACCTGGTTGGCGAGCGCACAAGCATAGTCAACCGCCTGAAAGCGGCCCTGGTGCGGCTTGGCATCCGCGGCTTCAATCCGAAATTGCGTGGCGCCCAGGGGAAACTTGCGGTACTTCGCACGCCGGAAGGATGCGCAATTCCGCCCAACACGCTGGCCGAACTCGAGCGTGACTTGCTGCATCTTCGTTTCGTCAACGGACAAATCAAGGAAATTGAAGATGAGCGCCTAAAGCGCTTGGAACAATCGCCGCAGCTCGGGTCAAACGCGACGATCCGGCAACTCCAGCAGATCGCCGGCGTGGGCATTGAAACAGCAGACATGCTTACGAATGAAATAATCTCCCGTGACCTACGTGATGAAAAGGCTGTCGCCAGGTATGCGGGGCTCACGGGTTCTCCCGACGAGAGCGGTAAGCGCCGGCGGGAAAAAGGGCTCGCCAAAATGGGCAATGCGCGGGTTAGGCGCGGCATGATCCAGCTCGCATGGCGGTTCCTGCTGCACCAGAAGAACAGCGCTCTGGTGAAGTGGTACCGGGACAGCATCGCCGCCGGCAAGAAGCCCAAGACCATGGTCGTTGCGCTCGCCCGCAAGCTGCTCATCGTACTCTGGCGCTTCGCCAGGGCTGGCGTTGTGCCGGCGGGTGTCGTTCTCCGTGCGGCATCGTGACCGCCGTTGGCCATCAGATAACAATCTTTCGCAGTTTCTGCGCTCGTCGAACTCATTCGACGAACTGCCGATAACGATCCGAGGTGGTGGTGCGCCGTGCACTCTTTTGGAGTCGATGCCGTCATCAAGATTGGTCCCACCTCCCGGAGCTTCGCCGCCGATGCGCATGGCTGCATCATGGTCGGGACCCGCAATGATCCCACCGAATACAAGGTTGTGGCGCGAATGTCCCGAAGCGCCCGATCAGGCACGCTCCCCTCGGCTCGTTTGCAGTGAGATCAAGAAAGTTTTGCCGCTGCGTAAGAAATTAACGCTTGACAACGAAAGCCCCATACAAAGAGTGCCAGCTCGATCTGTTCGCCGACCGCACCTCGGCCGCCACGATGCGCGCCAACCAACTCCGGCTATGGTTCGCTTCCATGGCCTATGTTCTGTTGTGCGCGCTGCGTCGCATTGGTCTGGCCTACACCCAGTTCGCCGATGCCACCTGCGGGACCATCCGCCTCAAGCTGTTGAAGATCGGCGCCCAGGTGCGTATCAGCGTCCGACGGATCAAGGTCGCAATGGCGTCGGCGTGTCCGTTCCAGGATGCCTTCGCGCTGGCACATGTGCGATTGTCTATGGCAGCAGCCTGACACGAACCAGACAACGCGCAGATCACATCCACCCCAACAACCCCGCCAGATCCGGCGGTGTGGCAGAGCTGTTGTCGAAATCGCTACAGGTCGCCACGCACCCTCCGCAACGGTCTCGTCACCACCGCAGCACAGCGCAGTTGCGATGGCTACTCCGATGGTATGAGAATTCCGGGCTAACTGCACCGCCTCTGTCTACATGTCCAACATCCTGGCGAGACGCCTGTGATAACGACTCGACCGACGCTGGATCCTGTCGTTGCGGGTCTTCACCACGCCAACGTGATGGCGGCGGGCGAACGTCGTTCAACTGCACCCGCAATTGCGAACATAGCAGCCAAGCGATTTTGGCTGGCCCCATCGTTCGCCGAGCGACGCACCCTCAGCCCTCGAAGGATGCGACGCCGCACGTCTCCGTGTGCAACGACAAATCGCCAAGCTGGAACCGCAGCTAGGTCGGCATCCGAGCGGAATATCATTACCGGCGGGACGCTGCGTATCGACCTCCCCGTCGAGCAATGTGGCTACCGTCAGCCGGCTCATCAGCCGGTAATCAATCATCTGGCCATCAGTCGAACGTGATTCTTCACATCTGAATTTGCTGAACGTTAGCGCCCCGAGCTCGGTTAACGTCCTTTCAAGGATCCCCTCGTGGAATGAACGTGGACCAGCAGACAAATGACCATCCCTCCCGTGCGATTCTCCCGTCGTTGCGCTTGTAGATTGGCGAGTGCGCTTGGCTTCACTGCGATGTTTGGCGGCGGGCTGCTTGCTGCGGGCTCTGCGCTGGCCCGTGGT
>DATGEP010000069.1:0-14315 GCA_035310125.1 Ktedonobacterales bacterium | reverse complement strand
TTGCGGGTACGAAACCAGACGGATCTTTCAGTCCGAGTGTTCCGCAAGATAGCGCCTACCCGCATCAGTGATTTCCCAGAAGCCCCAGGGGGAATTTGACCTCAACAGCCCGTGTTCAACCATGTTTTGTCGTGCCCATTGGCCCGTGTTTCGCCAGCGCGGATCAGAACTAGACTTCAAGGACTCATAATCAACCGGCTTAAGCGTGTCGCGCATGAGTTGCTCCACACGAACAAGCACCTCACCCATTCGAGCTTGCCCACCCATCTCAACTAGCGCTTTGAGGATGGGTATCTCAAAGACTCTTTCTGGTGTGCGCTTTCCGCGTTGAAGTCTATCCGAATGTCCTCTGTCTACTTGCGAGTTGCCATCGGGATGTATCTGAACGGGCGCTGGTGCCGGATGGAAGGTATTCCACTCGTCTCGAAGGTTAGACACTTTGAGACGTAGAGCTGTCAGGTGCTTGGCACGCCCGACTGCCGCTTCGGCTGCCTCGTGGTCGCCTTTTCCGAAAGCGAAGGCCCCTGCCTGATTGACTACTCCCATCTCGTCCTCAAGTTCTTCCAGCAATTCCTCGAATGCGGTGTTGGCAGTCATGAAGTGGCTCCGTTCACAATCTTGCTGAATTCGGTGGAAGTTAATAGCACACGATGAACCATGCGCCATATGCGCTGGCTACACGCATCCTGGTTGCATTGTACATCGCATCAATATAGCTCGTCTATTAGGTGCGGAAGAAGATGTGGTCTGCTGACGTTTCGTTAGCGCTCATCTATCTGGCGTATCGTGAATTGCGGCATATGCTCTTCTTCGGGTTCGCTGCCATCGGGACCGGGCGCGGAGCGCAGGTGCAGCGCTTCCCTGGCGATGTGGCCGTTGGGGAGCTGGCGCAGACGGTAGGCGGTGGCGTACCTGACACCCTCGGCGAAGAGGTCCAGGTTGGGGCTGGCGATAACCAGCCCGACGCCAAGCTGCTGCGCGAACCGGATGACGAGATCGGCGTTGCGCTGGTCCATACGCGCGAAGGCTTCGTCGTGCATCAGCAGCCGCAGTGGCGCGTTTGAGACGGCGAACTGCATCGCCGCCGCCGTCAGCAGCAGCACGTAGACGGGCACACGCTGCTCACCGCCGCTGCCGAAGCCGGAGACGGCACTGTCCCACGGGCGGACGCGGGCATCGAGGTCATCGCTGTGCAGCAGTGCGATATCTACCCAGCGGCGGTAGTCCAGCTGCTCTACGAGGGATTCGACGGACGGCTGTGTCTGCCCTTGCATCTGGTCGTCCAGCCAGGACGCGAAGATCGAAGTGAGCTGCATTTGAACGCCAGCGGGCATGGCGCGGCCATGCTCCATGAGCGCGGTGGCGACGGCGACGTGATCGAAGGGGATTTCTGGAAGGCGATCCAGCCGCACGGAGAGCTTGAGCGTAAAGCGGGTGTTGCGAGCGAAGAATCGCGCTGTGACGAGCCGCTCATTCAGCCCTTCGATGATATTTTGCGCGCGGACCAACTGATCCACCAGATGGCTGATGACCTCGCCCAGGATGATATCTCGCACGACGCGGGTGACGCGCTGCGAGAGCGTCTGCTGGAGCTGCTCGATGGAGACATCCAGGAAGTTTAGGAGCAGGCGGACATCGCTGGTGCCTTCGAGCCGCGGCGCGACATCCAGCAGCCAGCCCTGCGGCGCGAGGGGAAGCTCGCGTTTGACCGGTGGACGGAGACCGAAGCGCTCGTCGGTGCCCACGAGCGCCTGATATTCGGCGACGACGACGAGGAAGCCCTCTTGTTCGCGCTCGGCGGCACTGTACACGCGCGGCAGATCGTCGTCCAGGCGGGAGCGGCTGTCGCGGCCTTTCGTCATCTGCCGGGCGTAGCGCACCGGATCGTCCACCTGATTTGCCGGCAGATCCAGGCTATCGGCTACAGCGTTGAGGAGAGCGCCGAAGGCGGCATTGCGCCCGGCGAGATGCTGCTCGGCCTGCTGCGCCACGCCCGCTCTGCCGTCGCGCGCATGTTTGGCGGCTTCGACCTGATGCAGGGCGATGCCCTTGGCGACACCCGTCTGGCGGGCGCGCTCCTCGGCGGCCTTCAGCCGGCGCTGAAGCTGGCTTATGCGCGCCTCGACATCCTGCAAACCAGCCGCCTGTAGCGCGCTGCGCGCCTGATTGAGCAAACGCTGCGCCTCCTGCACCTCGCGGTCCACCTGATCCATGTGGGCGCGCGCCATGCCATAAACTTCGGCCTCCGCGCCGTGGCTGTCCTCGGCGGAGCGCAGGCGCGTGTGTAGCTGTGTCAGGCGGCCCCATGTCTCCTGCGCGCGAGCGATGGCGTCCGCGACGGCATGCGAGACCGCGAGGCGGGCGCGACTGAGACTCTTCGGGTCCGCGAGAGCGGGGTAGGCAGCGGTGACATCTGACCAGCGTGCGTGCTCATCATCTTCGTCAGCGCCGGCGCTCTCAGCTTCGCGGCTGGCGGCCGCGAGACGGACTGATGCCGCTTCCTCAGCTTCTCGCAACGTACGCATCTCAATACGGCGCTGCTCCATCTCGTCCAGCATGTGGAGCAATTCGGAGAGGCCGCGTGCGCGCTCTTCGGCGGCGGAGATGGCCACACGCTCGGTGGCGAGAGCGGTACGCTGGTCCTCAAGCTCGCGCGTGCGGTCGTCGCGCTCACGGCCCAGCTCATCACGCCGGGCGGCGGCGGCGGTCTGGCGGCGCACAACGCCGATGAGCGCTTCGGATCGCTTGCCGGGGCGGACGGTGCCCATTACATCGCCGAAGCGATAGCGGCCGTCGGGACACAGGTAGTCGCCGGTTCGTTGCGGCTCTTGAGCAAGGAGCATCGCGCCGAAAATGCCGTCCAGATATCTCCGTGCGTCGGGGTGAGTCGTGACGAGGACGGACGCGAGCGAGCCACGCCCCGGCTTGCCAGCCTGCGGCACGGGCACGAGCGCGTGCCAATCCACCGAAGAGCCGGCAGCGGTGCGCGCCTGCTCAACTGGAATGGTGAGCGTGAGCAGCGTGAGAATGTCCAGGTGATCGAGCAGGCCCTCGATGGCGTCGGCCCACTGCGCCCCTTCACGCGCCAGGTCCAGATGGCGATAGAGCGGTGCGACGCCACGATCCAGGCTATGCAGCGCGACCAGGGCGCGCTCGCGCTCAGGTGAGAGGGTTGGCAGCGGCTCGGTCTGCGTGTGGCCGATCTCAGCTTCGATCTCTGCCAGGCGGGCCTGAAGCTCGCCGTTGCGGACCTCGATCTTAGCGGCACGCGCGCTGGCTTCCCGGATCTGTGCATGGGCGGCGTCGAGCTCACGCCTGCCGCTTTCCGCGAGCGGGGGCAGCGCGATGGTGGTCGGCTCGTTGGCGGGCGCGGAACCGAGGCCATGTGGCCAGCGCTGCACCATCTTGTCCCAGCGGGCCCAGATCGCCTGGCGCGCGGAAAGAAGGGCGCGACCAGCGGCCTCGTGCTGCGCGCGGGCGTCGCGCTCGGCCTGGCGAGCCGTGGTGGCCAGGCCAGCAGCATCCTCGATACGGCGGGCAAACGCCTCGAACCGCTCCAGCTCGGCATCGGCAGCAAGCCCGGCGGCGTGCAGGGCATCGGCCAGCGATTGGTCGCCGGGGTCGTCGCGGACACGTTGCCATGCGGCGTCGAGCGCCTCTGGAAGGACGCCGAGGGCGGCGTCCGCCCGCGCGCGCAGCTCATCCAGGCGCGCGGCGGCGCTCTCGCGCTCAGAGCCGAGCGAGGCGCGCGCGGCGGAGACGGCTGACTCCGAGCGCCGCAAACGCTCATCGGCTTGCCGCAGCTCGCGAGCCGCGCGGTCCTGAGTATGCTGGGCGGTAGTGAGGGTCTCGTTGGCGCGGGAAACAGCCTGAACTACTTCGCCCTGGTGAAGCTGTTGTACCGCTTCCAGCTCGCGGCGTGCGGCCTGTTCTTCAGTATACGCCGCCTCTTCGTTCGCTTCGGCCTGGCGCGCGGTTGACTCGGCCTCGCGCAGCGCGTCATCAGACTCAGCAAGCTCGCGAGTGGCGTCATCACCGGCCCAGGCAGCGCGGAGCCATGCGAGGGAGGCGTTGTATAGCACCGCCTCATGATACTTCTTGCGCGCCTCAACGACGCCGTTGAGTGTCGCGCGCAGCTTCTGGTACTCCTCGATGTCGCGGTGAATGTGCTGGATGCCTTCCAGCCCTTCGACCAGGCGCTCCAGGTGCGGGCGATCTACGATAGGAAGAAACTGCCGTACGACGCCGCTTGGATCCGAAACCAGCGCGTCATCCACCTTGAGACCAAGCATGCGATGCAATACATCATAGAGCGCCTCGTAACGGCGCTGCCAATCAGCGCCCTCGATGTTGAGCAAGCGCCGGGCTACGAGGCGGTTGTAGTCTTCCGCCTGGGTCGCATTGAACAGGGTGCCGCCAGTATTGAGCAGGGTATCATTGGCCGCGCGGAACTCCGTCATCTGGAGAGGAACCTGCCCCCTGGGCGTCATATCGAGGAAAGAGACATGCTCCAACGCGCCTGGAAGCGCGTAGTAGAACGGGTGCGCGGCGTGCGGCGTCGCGGCGGCGGCGGCACCATACACCCAGCGACCCTCGCCCTCGTGCTCGATCTCGCAGGCGCAGTAGCCCACGGTGCGCTGGCGGCGCCAGCCCTTATCGGGCCGGTCCACACCATGAGGGTCGAAAAAGAGGATCGTATTACTGAGCGTGCGTTTGCTGGTTCGCCCGCCCTCGCGCGCGGCGGCGTTGAACTGCTTGTTGGAAGCGGGAAAGAGCGCCCAGTCTATCGCGTCCAGAATAAGGGACTTGCCGGAGCCATTTTCGCCGATGATCGCCAGCATATCGCCAAAGACATCCAGCACGGCGTTCTCGTGGCCATGCCAGTTGATGAGGCGAATACGCCGGATCCAGGCCCGGCCCGGCCCCTTGAGGCTACGTGGCGTCGTGAAGCCGCGCGTCTGGATCATTCCTTTTCCCCTTTCGCATCGGGGTTCAGCTCATCGTGGGTTACGAGGCCGGCTGGCGGCAGGAAGCGATCAATCAGATCGGTGAACTCATAGACGCCGCTGTAGTCGCGCTCGTCCAATTTGTAGCGCTCGTCGGGCCGCTGGCGGTCGTCCGCGCCGATACGACGGAGCAGGCGATAGCGCTCGAAAGCGGCGAAAGCCTGGTAGAAGGCGCGCTGGTTGGCACGAACGCGCTGCGCGGCGCCCAGGCGTTGCGGCGCAGTCACCTTCTTGGGGCGGGACGTGACGGCCAGCACACCATTCCTCTTGCGGGCTTTTCCGGCGGAGGTAAGCTGCTCTTCGGCAAGATCTTCCTCGTCGGGATCGTCGGTTTCAATGCCGGCGGCGAGGGCTTCATTGATGATCGCCTCGTCGAAGCTGAGCCAGGGAGACTGGCGCTGGCCCTCCTCCGCGACATAGCGGAACAGCTCGGCGAAACGGAAGGCGCTGGCGGACTCGCCGGATTCGAGGAGGCGCACGCTACGGTAGGCGCGAATGAGGCAGGCATAAGCGGTCTGCTTGCGAGCGGTCAGCTCGAAGATGTCTGCGACGCAAATCTCACGCTGGCGCGGCGGCGCGGGCCAGTACGCTCGCGCCCAGCGGCCCATGCGCAGCTCCAGGTGCGCGCCTAGCTCGTCTTCGAAAAAGCGCTGCTCCTCGGCATAGTGCCGCGTGAGCCAGGTGAATTCGTCGGGGCTCTCGTCCTGCATCAGCGCGCTCTGCTCGATGAGCATGCGCCGCACGCGCCGCGCCAGCTCTTGCTCGCGCTGCCCAGTGTAAGTTGTCATACGCCGCCCCTTGACCTCAAGAGAATCGCTTCACCCGCCTTGCAGTGTGGACAGACTACCATAGGCGGGCTGGTACAGCGGCGATTGCACCCAGGAGTACCAGACCGGGAGTACTATGTCATCGAGATCAGGCATTCGACTGGCTGCGCTGAGTTGTATTCACAGCATAGGAAGAAGAACATGGACGGGAAAGACACTCGCAACGATAACACGCTTCAACGGGCGGCACGTTCCGCGCATAGTGATGCGCTCGCGCCCAGACTGGCGGCCCTCTTCGGCGTGGTGCGCACGGAGCGCCTGCTGCTGCGCCGGCCTATTGTCGAGGACGGGGCCGCGATGTTCGCGGTTCATGGCGATCCGGCGACGAACCTCTACAATCCCCACGGCCCCGATGCTGATCTCGCAACCAGCGAGGAGACGCTGAGCCAGTGGCTGCGGCAGTGGATGGAAGAAGGCTACGGTTACTGGGCGGTGACGCTTCCAGGTGACGAAAAGGTGATCGGCTTTGGTGGCGTTCGGCGCGTGCGTTGGCGCGACCGCGACATCTTGAATCTGTACTACCGTTTCACGCCCGCCGCCTGGGGGCATGGCTATGCAACGGAGATGGCACGCGCCGCCGTCGGGCTGGCGCGGGCGCACCTGCCGGCGATTCCCATCATAGCGCGCGTGCGTGCCGCGAACTCCGCCTCCGTACGGACCGCCGAGCGCGCGGGACTGATGCGGCGCCCGGAGCTAGATACCGACGAGCATCTTGTCTTCGCATCTGACGGACCACGCGAATACCCTGATGAGAAGGCGAGTGCTGGTTGACAGGTGGCTCACGCGGCACTACCATGTCGAGCACACATGCGTCTGTCAGAGAGGAGACCCACACGGTGCCCAGAATCCCATATCCCGATCTCACCGCGATCACCGATCCAGAGATCCTTGGCTACCTCGAAGATGCGCGCCTGCATGGCGCCCCCAGGCCGGAAAGCCAGGCCATTCGCGCACATGTTCCGGCGGTCATCCGCGCCTTTTCCCAGGCATGGCAGACCACGTTCCGCACAGGCGTGCTCGATCACACACTCAAGGAATTGTGTCGCGTCTACGTATCGCAATCTATTGAGTGTGAGTACTGAGGGGTGCAGCGGTCGGTCCGGTCAGGATCGGGAAGTATTCCTGAGGCAAAGTACGCCAAGCTGTTGCACTTCGAGGAGTCTGACGAGTTCAGCGAGCGTGAGAAGGCCGCGCTTACCTACACGAGCGCCATCATCTGGAATGCCGAGATTGCCGATGACGCCCTCTGGGAGCGGCTCCACGCGCACTTTACGGATCCTGAGCTGGTCGAGCTGGGCTTCTTCATTGGCCTCACCCTCGGGCAGCAACGGTGGATCAAGACGCTCGGCATCCGCCATCATGAACTGTTGGATGATACGCAGGGCGGCCTGGCTCTATCTGAGCCGTGAAGGGCTCCACGAAAGATCGTCACAGCGAAACGTGCGGAGAAATCGTGAGAACCGGGCCGACGGTCGCACCCCAGTACGCGGTGCCGTCTGCCGCATTGACGGCATAGAGATACATCTGGGCTTTCGCGGGACGAAAAAAGGTGAGCGTTTCGGGGGGCAGTATCTCCATCGCGGATACATAAAGGACTGATCCAAGGAGGGGCGAGGTTTCGGCAAATGTCCAGTTCTTATGCGAATCGCTCTGCCAGAGGACCGCGCCATCGGTCAGGCGCAGCGCGTGAATCCCATCGTCGGCCTGGACAAAGATACGTCCATCTCCCAGCATCAACGTTCCCGCGTTGCGGGATTGGGTGGCGACCCTCCAGCGTTGAGTTCCGATGCGGGCGTCGAGCGCATAGACCGTTTCGGGGCCTTCGCCGATGTTCGCGCTCTGCTGCGCGGTTACGTAGAGTGTATCACCAGCGAATGTCGCGGAGTGGAAGAACTCGTGGCTTCCGTAGATCCAAAGGACTGCGCCAGAGGTCGCCGCGAGCGCGGTGACAGCGCCATACGACGCGCACACATACACCGCATTCGGTCCCGCGGTGATGGTTCCTCCGGCATCGGCATTCCCCGTCTCCACGGTTTGCGACCAGAGCAGCTTGCCATCAGCACGACTCCGAGCCTGAACAGTCGAGCCGTTCGGCTGAATATAGAGGATATCAGCTGTAGCGGCGATATTCCATGGACCATTCGCGTTTGCTAGGTCAATAGGAACACTCCACAATTGCTCGCCATCCTCGGGACGGATGGCGAGAAGCCGCACGCTTAATGCCGTCGAGACAGCGTCGAGGTAGAGTGTGCCACCGACAAGGAACACCGAGTTATTGACATGCGTACCAGGTAACGCGAGCCGCCACAAAGGTGTGTCGTCGAGTCCAGTGAATGCCGCAACAGAGATGGAGCCAGAGAGCTGGGTGATAGTGTAGAGGGTCTTTCCATCGCTCACGAGGTGGGTCGTGGCGCTTTGCAGTTGATGCCGCCACGTTGTTTTCCCCGTCTGTGCGGAAACGCCGAATAGCAGGGCGTTCTCTTTGAATGGATCCGGGGTCACCTGGAGGTAGACGAGGCTGCCAGAAGAGACAGGTGCGGGCATGTTGAAGAATGGATGCGGTCCAGCAAAACCAAAGACTGTGGGAACGAGGAGCGCGACCAGCCAGAGGCAGCAGACAATGGGCGGGATGCGCAACAGGCTGAGCCAGCGGCGACGGCGGATACCCCCAACGCCCAGCAAGATGGCGGCGGCAAGCGCCATCATCGCGACGCCGATAGCAATGGGTTTTACGGGCATGATACGCACTCCTAACCCTGCGCGAGGCAATCCTCGATATGCTAAAGGCCGTTGATGTCTGTATACCAGTATCTACGTCCGCCAGGTGACGAGACTCACGTGGGTGTGTTGCACATCACAGCGGCAACGGATGGCCGAACAGCTAGGGACGTTGAAAACGTCTCCCATATCATCGCGGGGCGATTCGGACAGATGTGACGCTCTCCGGAGACTATTCGCCACGCTGGCCGGGGGTGGGATGCGCGCTCGCGGTGCCACGACGCGAGAACGGCCAGAGGCGACGACCGGTAGAGGACTCAGATTGCGGCTCCGGCGCGGGCGCGGAGGGCGTTGGCGACTGCGGCACCGGGCGCGCGGCGGCGGGGGAATGCGGGGATGGAATGTAGCGCACGCTTGATGTGCCGGGGGGCGTGGGGTCGGCAAGTGGGTGTGTCGCATAGGCGGTGGGAATCGCTGGCAGCGGGCGCGTCACGTTGGGGCCATCCAGCTCATCTCCGTCTTTATCTCGCACGGGACGCGAAGGATGAGGCGAAAGCTCGTACAGCGGATGCGTTGGGTTCGCTGCGCTGGGATCGTGGGCGGGCAGCGGCGCAGCAGCGGCGACGGCGGGCGGTCGCATGGGCTGTCCGAGTGGTGGGTGATCGGCCCACGAACGCTGGCCAGGGAGCGCGGCGGCGGGCCGAGCCGGTGGCTGTGCGGGCCGCGTTCTCTCCACGGCAGTCTGTTTCGCGGCGGCAGTAGACATGAAGCGATAATTATCCAGCTCGACCTCGAAGTCTGGGCCGCGCAGCATGGCTCTTTGTGCGCCACCAGTAGCGGGCGACTGAATGCGCAGGCCCAACCGGCGAAGCGGCGCGCTGTCGCGCGGGAGCCAGAGGAATGAGGCAAGCAGGCGCAGCTCGTCGAACGATTCGAGCGTTATCAGCGCTTCAGCGGAGCCAGCGGCAATCAGCCGCCCGATGAGACGCTCCCGCGCCTCTTCCAGCTCGCGCACACGTGGGTCTTCACCGGGATTCCAGTCGTCAGCGGTGACAAGCGGGACAGGAGGCTGTGGGGGCGCGGGCCGATGGCGCGGGCGTAGCGACTTGCGCCAGACATCTTCGTCCACCAGTGGCAACGGCGAACCACCGCGCAGCGCCAGCCAGCGATCCAGACGCACCTGATCGTCGCTGGAAGGCGCCGCCTGGACCCAGATAGCGGCATGGACGGCGCCGGAAGCGTTCCAGAGATACTGGCGGGCGCGCTGAGTGGCGTCGGCGTTACCCTGAGCTAAGTCGCGCGCGCGGCGCAGCAGCGCGGCGATGGCCTGCGTCTGTTGCAGACGCAGCGAGATGGCGGAATGGATGCGCTCGGTGAGGTCTACCAGGGCGAGGCTGATGGCTCTCGCGCCTTCACGCCAGGAGCCGGGGCCGCTCTCAGCCATCAGTCGCTCGAAGATGACCAGTTCCCGCTGGACGTCGTGGGCGACCGAATCCAGCCGCTCGCGCAGCTCGTCGTCGGTTTCGCCGACCCCGACACTCCACTCCTCCTCGCGACGGCGCAGCGCCTCCTGAAGACGCCGCACGTTCTCGCCGTCGTGGCGCTCATCGCGCAACAGCTCCAGCCGCTCACGGACCTTGGCGGCGCCTTCGGCGGCGACGCGAAAGAACTTCTCGTGAAGGATGCCGAGCCGGTCGGCGATGTCGGCCAGCACCTCAGGGTGGTTGCCGTCAACTTGCAGAGAACGCAGCTCGCGGGCGAAGTCGCGCGACTCAGTGTTGATGCCGTGGAGCGCCTGCCGGAGTGATTGCCAGGCGGTATGGCAGCGCAGGGGATCGGTGTCTTCGTAATGCAGCTCATCCAGCAGCGTATCCAACGCGGTAATGGCCTGGGCGAAGTAGTTCGCGCTCAGGCTCACGTAACGGCGGCGCAAGGCGCGCTGCACCTCGTCCCAGTGGGGCAGGAAGACGCGCAGCGTACGCGCCAGCGCGTAATCACGCTCGACGCGGCGCCGCAAACCCTCACGCTCGGCGCGGTCCGGCGCGAGGCCACCATCTACCGCCTGCCAGCCTTCAAGCTGTCGTAGCACTTCAACGATTTCAGGGCGCAGATCGTCCTGCGTGGACTGGCCGCGATAGCGCAAAACGGCCTCGACATCGGCGGCAAGCTCATCCACGGAGACGCCGACGCGGCCTTCCATTTCTTGCTCACGAAGCGACGCGATGAGAATGGCGCGACGCTGCTGGCGGGCGCCTTCGTCGCCGAGAAATGCGCGGAGATACTCCGGCGGCCCGGAGATAAGCGACTCCGCCGCACGTGAAAGCTCCGCGATACGCTGTACGTCGAACGCCACTGCATCCTCCGGGCCGTACGAATGCCAGCGAGTGGTGAGCAAGTTGGACTGAGCGCGCGTGGCGCCTACATTTATTACCGCGAGGTTGCGGTTAGAGTCTGGTGCTGAAACATTTGTCCCAGGCCAAAAACGAGCCGCATCACATAGTATCTGGCAGTATAGCATGGGGCGAGGCACGCGCCTGCGCGGATACGCAAGAAGACGCCAAAAGGTACTGGCAGGCAGAGTCCAAAAGTACGGCGACGCTCCCGTAACGTGCGCCGTATCGGCACGTAAATCTGGTAAACCACTTGCGTATGCGGTGTCGTAGAATACGACGGCAGGGGGCCACAACGGAACGCGCTTCGCAGGGACAAGAACAGCCCAATGGTCTGGCGGCTTCAGCCACAGTTGCAGGTGGAGACGGCATGGACACATCGGAAATCGTGCGGCGAATCCTCGTTCAACGCAGCGAGCGCTATACGGATCCCGGCCCTATACTGGATCCGGCGGGTACCGCACGATTTCGCATGGACGGTTCGCGTCTACGCGTAGCATATGCTACCGCACATCCAGGACAGGCTGGCGAGCTGGTCCGGGCGGTACTGCGCTTTGCCCGCTCGCGCAAATTGCAAGTCCAGTGGAGTATTGTGCCCTCGCGACCCGGCGAAGAGGAGCTGGGCGCGGCGCTCCTGGCGGCGCGTTTTGAAATGATCGAAAACCTGCTGCTGATGGTCCGCCGAGGCAGGCTCGCCATTGCCGTTAATCAGCGAGTGCAGGTGACGCACATCACGACATGGCAGGCAATGTTGAGCTACGAGTATGGGAGCCGCCGGTCATTTTACGACGATCCCCATCCGCTGGACGCGCTCGTCGTCCAACGAGCGACGGACCGCTGGCGCGAGCGTGAGCGCGGATGGTGCCGCTACTACGCCGCGTATTATGAAGGAGCGCAGGTTGGCGGGTGCTACGTCAGCCTTTGGGAAGAGGTGCCAACAATCATGGGCGTGTACACTCTTCCAGAGGCACGACAGCGTGGCGTGGCTACGGCATTGCTGGCACGCAGCATCACGGAGAGCATCCGACCAGAGCAGAATGTTGTCTGCCTCTACGTCGAGCACGGGAACCCCGCCGAACGGTTATATCGCGCTCTGGGATTCGAGTCACTGATTGACACACAGACCTTCACCTGGCGGGCGGCGTAGCAGCCGTGGAGCATGAGATGATTGAAGCTTCTCCACCGGCGCCGCGGACGGATGCGCCCAATGAATCCGCCCGGCTTGTCACGCGGTTTGTCACGCGTCGTCGTCGTTCCGTTCTGGTGGAGGCTATTCAGCGGCGAGGTTTACGCGTGGTGGAGTCACTTGATCTCCTGGCGGAAGACGGCCTTCGACGACTTGCTACCCAAAGTTTTTGGCTACTCGTCGGATCTGGAATCGCGTATACTGGCCTTGATGTTGCGGCGCGATCCGTTCACGGGGCAGGGCCACTACTCGGCGGTGGCTCGCCGCTACTGCGCGGTGCGACGTTGCTGCTGGCAAATGCGGCGGCGTATATCATCATGTTGCCGGTGCACGAAGCGTTGCATGCCAGCACCATACTCGTACTCGGCGGGCGCCCACGGTTCGGTCTGAAGCTGCCCCTGGCGGCCTATTGCACCGCTCCTGGTCAACTGTTCACACGCAATGGGTACCTCGCCATCGCGGCGGCGCCAGTTGTCGTCCTGACGCTGGCAGGCGCCGTCGCTACCTGGGTCGCACCTGACCTTGGCGCCTGCATACTTTTGGGTCTGGCCGGGAATATTTCCGGAGCTGTCGCCGATCTTTGGGCAATCGCGCGAATACGTCACTTGCCAGCGACCGCGCTGATCGAGGATACCGCGACAGGCTATAGTGCGTACACGTTGGCATAGGGCCGCCACCTGGTGTCGCCCTACTCTCTCGACACGTCCGCCGGTTGGCTGAGCAGCAACCAGCACGACTTTCGGGTGATGGCCTCGCGCGGTTTCAGGTACACTACCGGCGAGCTTGCGAAGGGTATCAGAGCAGACTGCTTTGCTCCGGGAGGTGCATGATGTGGCAGAGGATGAAGCGTCGGCCCCAGCTCGCCATCGTGGCAGCTGGAGGTATCTGTGTATTGGTCGCGGCGATTCTGGCGCCAGTCGTCGGTCCGCAACTGCGTGCGCGATTCCAGCCTCCCGCTTCGGCGCACGCCGCACGCTCAGCATTGGACACGCCACAGGGAATGCTGTTTCCCTCCTCGCCACACGTTAAGGCGTATTGGAGTGACTCTACCGCTCTGGTCACGTGGGATGCTATGGCTGGCGCCACGGGCTACGTTGTGACCTTGATTCGCAGTCGTGACCTCGGTGTTATCGAACGCTACACGGTGCCTGCCTCGCAACGCGCGGGCGATGCGCAGGGCGTTTGGCCGGGCGAGTGGTATCAAGTCGCGATTCAGCCGCTTCGTCCCGACGGGACCGCCGGCAAGCCAGTATACAGCGACCCCGGCCGTTCAGCGCCAATCTCGCGCCAGACCTACAACGGCTTTCTCGATCAAGAGAATCGCCCGGCTGGCACCATTGATGCCAACCTGTGGGATCAACACATCTTCTACTCGAATGTGGCGATGTATGGTGTCACCTTCGTCAACGATCAGCTGCATTATCACATTCTTGCCGGCTGCCCATCGGGTACGCCGTGCCACGGCCAGCAGTCCATCACTGTCCAGAACGCCCGCGTGCCAGTGGACTGGAAGAACCGGACTGCGACCATCCACGGCGAGGTGGACCTCAAAGGCGACTTTCATGAGTGGTTTGGCGCGGTCCTCACTCCCCAGATCATCGGCCCGGATCGAGTCCTCGACCGTGTGGATCGCATGTTCATGCCGGTCACCATGCCGCAGCTGGAGATATTCACCTTCGAGGGTGAGACAGACCTCATCTACGCCCGTGGTGACGGCAGCCAGCCGTCCCTGCTGGCCCACATCCCCAATCCGCGCGGATACAACAACGTGCGTGACGATATTGTCTGGCACGTCTCCGCCACCCACACCACCATTCTGATAGACGGCAAGACGGCGTTCGACCTCGATTGGCCCGCGCCGCTTGGCTTCACCCACGGCTACCTCTCGCTCTTCGCCGAGGACTACCCCAACTCCGGTGGCACTCACGGCCAGCCTGCCTGCGATGAACCTGGCCAGGATTGCAGCCTCTGGCATCTAGACAATTGGGGCTTTGATGCGCCGGCCGGGCAGGTTCAGCCCACCTCGCGCGCTTACTATGCTCAGGGCTGCGGCCCCTACTCCAATGGCACCGAGGGCCATGAAGTGCAGGCTATGGCCTGCGACAGGCGCAATACCACTGACACCGGCGCCAACCCCAGCGTCAGCGTGCCCGGCGTCGCTACAGGCGGGCTTACGGGGGCTTCGGTG
>DATGEP010000068.1:0-18846 GCA_035310125.1 Ktedonobacterales bacterium | reverse complement strand
CCACGACTTTATCCACGGCCAACGTTGAGAAGTTCGTTGGCTGTTTGGGCTAGTCATCGCGTACGTGACGACTCGACGCACCTCCTACACCGACGCGCCCTCGATGACACGTCTTTCGTTCGCTGTGGGAGTGACTACTCTCCCGCATCCATGCGGGAACTTCTCGGGGCAAGCTCCAGCGTGTGTTACTCCATACCGAACAGGTTCAGATCCATGAACGACTCCGACTGACCAAGGTTCGTCACTTTTCTTATCCTCGAAGCACGCCCGTATGTGTCACACTGGAAGCTCTTGTAGCTGGCGGCACCACACCGAGCGAGCATGAGAAGACCATATGACGCGGCATCATACAGCAGACCATGAAACCGACACGGATGCTCCCGCATCGCTGCCGGACAAGCTCGCACACGTCCAAGACGAAGCGCTGAGTGACCTGCCCCTGGCACGGCGTCTGTTGCGCCTCGCGGTGCTGGATACCAGCCCGCTACGCCGCCACCGCGACTACCGTCTGCTCTTCACCGGGCAGATAGTCTCCTCTTTCGGCAACATGATCACGGCAGTTGCGCTACCCTATCAGGCGTTCACTATGACGCATTCGCCACTGGCGGTTGGCCTTTTCGGTGTCGTGCAGCTTCTGCCGCTGCTCGTGCTCGCCTTTGTGGGTGGCGCGCTGGCCGATGCTTTCGACCGGCGGCGGCTGGTTCAGCTCACGGAGCTTTCGCTGGCCGGGCTCTCCGGCGTGCTGCTGGTGAACGCGCTGCTGCCGCGGCCCCAGCTCTGGCTGCTGTACGTCGTCGCCGCGCTGGCGGCCGGATTGGATGCCCTCCAGCGGCCTTCGCTCGATGCCCTGCTGCCGCGCCTCGTCACGCCGGATGAGCTGGCAGCGGCGGGCGCGCTCAACTCGCTGCGCTGGACCTTCGGGAGTATCCTGGGGCCAGCCGCCGCTGGACTGCTCATTGCGAGTGTAGGTCTGCCGAGCACCTACGGCGTAGATGTGGTGACCTTCATCATCTCGCTACTGGCGCTGCGCCTCATGCGCGCCGTACCACCCCCACCAGACGCCGAGCGGCCCAGCCTGCGGCGAGTCGCGGAAGGGCTGCGCTACGCGCGCAGCCGCCCGGAGCTGCTCGGCACCTATCTCGTGGATATGGTGGCAATGTTCTTTGGTATGCCCACCGCGCTTTTCCCATCGCTAGCCGTTCTCTACACACGTCACACCGCAACCATCCCGGCCGCGACGGCGCTGGGACTGCTGTATGCGGCGCCGGCGGTTGGGGCGTTCCTGGCCTCGGCGACCAGCGGGTGGACGGGACGGGTTCACCGGCACGGGCTGGCGGTGCTGCTGGCGGCTGGCGGCTGGGGAGTCGCGATCGTGTGTTTGGGGCTGGCGCCGTCGCTGCCTCTGGCGCTGGTGTTTCTCGCGCTGGCTGGCGGCGCCGACATGGTGAGCGGCCTCTTCCGGAGCGTCATCTGGAACAAGACGATTCCCGATGCGCTGCGAGGCCGTCTCGCCAGCATCGAGCTGATCAGCTATAGCAGCGGGCCACTGCTTGGTGATGTTGAGTCGGGCGCCATCGCGACCATCTTTACGCCGCGCTTCTCGGTACTCTCTGGAGGCGTGCTCTGCGTGGTGGGTGTTGGTTTGATGGCGCTGGCGCTGCCCCAGTTTCGCCGCTATGACGACCGGCTGCGCGAGCACACTCCCACGCCATACGTCCCCGACGGCGCTTCCGTATGAGCCATTCATGAGCTAATCGGGCCAGCCAGTGCAGCACAGGCGTGAGATGCCTACCGGCTGACGCCGCGTAGCTTGCCAGAGAGAGACCTCAGAAGAGGCAGGCTACCATGTCCACGTCGCTGCCCCTGGCCTACCGTTTCCTGGCAAGATTGGCGCTGAGAGTTGGGGTAGGCCAGACCTTCGGCGCTCCATCTCATCCTAACTATGCTCGATAGGAGCGCCTTCCTCGGTCGCCTGGCTACGCGCAGATCTCCTCTACTTCCGGCTCGCTGTCCGCCGCCTCCGGCGACAGTGAGCTATCCGTTGCGGCAACGCGCGCCGGCTCGGACCTCAAGAGCGTGACCGCGACGAGAATCGTCGCGACGACCAGCCCAGCGCCGATGGCCCAGGCGAAGTGGTAGCCGCCGCTCAGCGCGGCGATGGTGTTCAGCTTTGCCGCCAGCAGATGATCCGTCCGATTGGCCGCCAGAGTGGCGAGGACCGCCAGGCCGAGCGCGGCGCCGACCTGCGAGGTCGTATTGAGCAAACCGGAGGCAAGTCCCGCGTCTTGCGGTGTCGCGCGGGACATGGCCAGGACGGTCAACGCGGGGAAGGCAAGACCGCCACCCACACCAAGCAGAGCCATCATCGGCAACAGGTCCCGTACATACTCGCCGTGCATTGGCCCATGCGCGATGAGCACGAGCCCGATTACAATCAAAGCTTGCCCCGTCAGGAGTACGTTGCGGGCGCCGAAGCGCAGTGTCAGCCGGGCGGATAATCCAATTGAGAGCGCCCCCATGCCCAACGCCACCGGGAGGAACGCCAAGCCAATCGCCAGTGGACCGAAGCGCAGCACCCGCTCCATATCGAGCGAGCCGAGGAAGAAGAAGCCGAAGAATGCACCGCCCATCACGGTCTGAATGAGGTTCGCCCCGGAGACCGCGCGCGAGCGGAACAGGCGCAGCGGCAGTATCGGGTTGCGGGCGACCGCCTGGCGTATGACGAATGCGACCAACAGGCTGGTAGCGACGGCGCCGATCCCTATCGTACGCAATGAGCCCAGACCATAGGAGTCCGACTCGACGATGGCGTAGACGCCCAGCATCAGCGCGACCGTGACGAGCACCGCGCCGAGCACATCGGCGCCCTCGCCAAGGCCAATGCCGGGGTCGGATGCGAGCAGACGCGAGGCCAGCACCGCGGTGGTCACACCGATGGGGAGGTTGACGAAGAAGATCCAGTGCCAGCTGATCGCCTGAGTGATCAACCCACCGGCCAGCAGCCCGACCGCAGCGCCAGCAGAGGCGACGAAGCTAAAGATGCCGATGGCTCGCACCTGGTCTCCTGGTTCTGGGAACAACGTCACCACCATTCCCAGGATCACCGCCGAGCTGAGCGCGCCGCCTACGCCCTGCGCGAATCGGGCGGCGATCAACAGCGGCTGGCTGAATGACAGGCCGCACAGCAGCGAAGCCGTCGTGAAGAGGGCAATTCCGATGAGAAAGATGCGCTTGCGACCGATCAGGTCGCCGAGCCGCCCAGCCAGCAGCATGATGCCGGCGTACGCAATCAGATACGCATTCACGACCCAGGCCAGGTTGGATTGCGAGAAGGCGAGGTCGTGCTGGATCGAGGGGAGCGCCACGTTGACAATGGTTGCGTCAACGACGATCATGAGAAAGCCGGCGCAGAGGACGAGCAGCGACAACCAGCGTGAGCTATTCGGTTGGATGGTTCCTATACCGCGAAACGCCAAGTCGGGTTGCCTCTGATCGGTATGCATATTTCTCCTGCTGCCTTTCCACATTTGTTGTGTCTCACGCCGCACGCCCAAGCGTTCCTGATTGTGTGAAGAATTTCACCCGGTGGAGTAGATCGTCCTGTCCGCGCGGGTTGGTGGGAATGGCGACCTGGGTTGGTTGTGTGATACAGGTCGCTACACCGGTAACATACATACGTATTCCTGCGCCCGGCGTCCGAATCGGAAGCGCACGCTTGCGCGCCGGTATCGTGCTTTGGAACTTCGTAGGGGAGGAGTTCTACTTGTCTGAGGGAGACGGCTCGCCGTGCAGGGCGATGCGGGCGGCTTCGCGGCTGGCTTCTTTGATGCTGCTGCCCGTGCCGGTGGCGAGCAGGCGCTCGCCCACGTAGATGCCGACGGTGTAGTGGCGGTCGTTGTCGCGCCCCGTCTCCGCGAGCGTTTCATAGCGCGGGAGAACGCCCATCTGCCGCAGGATGTGTTGCTGGAGGGCGCCTTTGGGGTTGATGCCGGCGGGGTCCGCTTTGATCGCCGCGATGAGCGGCAGAATCTCACGGGCGACGAAGGCTTCGGCGGCTGCGCGACCCTGATCGAGATGGATGGCGGCGACGAGCGCTTCGACGACATCGGCGCGCAGGGAGTCGCGCGAGCGCTCATTGAAGGTGCGCAGGCTGGCGATATCTACGCGGATGAAGCCGTCCAGGTCCAGCCGCTCGCCAACGCGAGCCAGCACGCGCCGGCTGACGACCTCGGACTTAAGCGCGGTCATCTCGCCCTCGTTGGCGTCCGGGTAGCTGCGGTAGATGTATTCGACCACCTGCGCGCCGAGCAAGGCATCGCCCAGGAATTCGAGCGTGTCGTACGAGCGCAGGCGCTCGGACTCCGGCAGGCTGGAGTGGTGCGTGAGGGCGCGCACCAGCAATGAGCGGTCGGCAAAGATGACGCCCACCCGCTCTTCGAGCGGGGTGAGATCAATGGCGCTCGCTGTATTTTGCGTGGGTAGTGGGTTGGTCATAGGGAAAACCAGAGCTAGAGCCGTACGTCCCGCCCCCTCTCCACGAGAGAGAAGGAGGCAGGAATGGGCTATGGCTGGACGGGCACGCCGTTGCGGACGACGAAGACGAAATCGTAATACGGGCCGGTCGTGTTGCCGAACGCCTGGCGTGTCCAGAGCCAGCTCCACACGCGCCCGGCGGCCCGCCCGAAGTCGAATTGCGCACCCGGAGGTGGGTTGCTGCCGTAAGTCAGGTAGAGGCCGGGTCCAACGCCGGAGCCCCAGTTGGCGGACGCCGGACACGGCGCGCGCTTTGTCGCGACGCAGGGAGGCGGCTTGTAGCCCTCATCCCACCAGGAGCGCAGCGCGTACTCTTTCGCGGTGTAGTCGTGCGGGTGCAGCGCCATGAAGGCGTCGCTGGTATCGGGGCTGCCCACACCATCGGCGGCCGTCGAGAGGATCAGCACGTCTTCCTGCTGTGCGCTGGGGCTGCTGGCGTTGTATCCCCAGGCGACGTTGTGGTAGTCGCGCAGATACCAGTAGAAGGGCCACTCCTGGCCGGCGCCGACGCCGATCTTGAGCAGATGCCTGCCGCCGTAGAGCGCCTGGTCCGCCTGCTGGATCTTCCGCATCACGAGGTCCACATCCGGGGTGGTCTGCACGTAGACCATCATCTCGTGCGGGCCGTTGGCGGGGTCTTGATAGCTCAGCACGAGCATGCTGTGGATCATCGGGATGAGCAGCAGAATGGCGAGAGTGGCGCCGAGGATGGTGGCAGTGGGCCGGAAGATACCGGCAATGACCAACCCCATGACGAACAAGGCGAGCGAGAGCGCCAGCAGCGGTAGCACCACAAACAAGCGGAACAGTAGCGGAAGCGATTGGATGGTCGCAAGCTCTGCGACCAGGAAGAGCAGGAAGCAGGCACCGGAAGCGAGTAGCACCCTGGTGGCTTCACGCTTGGTGAGCCAATGTGTGAGGCTGGCGGCGGGCGCTGTGTTCCCCGCGAGCTGGCGGACCAGCGCGACGCAGCCGCGCAGCACGGCGGCCAGCGCGATTCCAGCGAGCAGCATCAAAGGCAGGAGAATATGGATGCTGAGCCACGGCATTTTTTCGCCAGCCCAGGAGTAGAGGAACAACGAGAGCGCGAACCACCAGATCAGGAAGACACGGAAGCGCGTGGGGCGGAAGAGTGAGTAGACGATGCCGCTCAGGCCGAAGACACAGGCAAGCTGCTCATAGAGCGGAATCAGCATCAGGTAGTAGTACCACGGCTGGCCACCGCGCGCCACCTTCTGTTGCTGGATCCAATAATAGATGCCCTGCCAGACGCCCTGGCCGATGCCCTGCTGGAAACCCTGGCCGAGCGTGTGGCCATCGCCGGGCAGCACCCAGAAGAGCGCGGCGAAGAGCATCCAACCGGCGACGAAAGCGACGAACCATTGCACCCAGCTGATGCCGAGCACCAGACGCATGAACGGCTGCTCCTGAGGATCGAGGCGCTCGCGGAGGTTAGCTTTGGCGCGGCCAGGGGCGGTCAGGATACGATCCAGCCGCTCCACACGCGACAACGGCGGGGATGCGCGCTCGTCTTCGAGCGCGAAGCCATCGTCGTCGAAGAGGTCATCGGGATCGGGGGCCAGGGCGCGAGCCATCTCCGCGGTGTACGCGGCGTCGTCGCGGTACATCTGCCAGAAGAGGGCGCCGATGACGACAAGAGCGATGATGATGCTGGCATAGAGGATGACGGCGACGGTCTGGTCCTCCAATTGCTGCACAAAGGCATCGCTCGCGGCCTTCGCGGCCGTACTCTTGGTGATGGTGTCGTTGAGCGTGTTCAATGTCTGGATGCCGTAATGCGCGGCGAGCGCGCCCGCGCCTCCGGCGAGAACGAGCAGGGTGGCGCGGCTGAAGAAGATGCGCTCGCCGGGGGTCAGCGTTCGCGGCAGCACGCGCGCCAGGCTCTGCGCCAGCTCCCATATCAGCAGGAGGGCCAGGAAGCTGAAGAAGATGACGAGCGCGAGGTAGGTGCCCTCGAAGGTGGCGTAGGCAAGCACCGTGGCGGCGAAGAGTGTCACGAACCACCGCAGGGAGCGTGCGCTGGCGAAGCGCACGGCGGCGACGATCATCAAGAACATGAAGAAGTTGAAATAGATGTCCTCGCGCAGGAATCGCGAGAAGTAGACGAAGGCGGGCGAGACGGCCAGCAGGAACGCGGCGATGAGGGCGCCGGGACGGCCCAATTCACGGCGCAGCCAGATGGGCAGCGCGACGATGCCGAGGCCGAAGGTTGCCGGGACGATGCGCGCCGTGGCATCAGTAATCCAGGGATTGCCCCAGGGCTGCGCCTGATGGAAGAGATGCTCCAAGCCGATGAGAATGGCGAATACGATGCCTTCGGCGTGGAACTGGAAGGGACCGTGGAGCAGGGGGTTGTATGCGTAGCTGGCGGGATCATTCGCAAATGATAGCGAGAAATAGGCGTGCATGCTTTCGTCGTGGTGCAGTGGCTTGCCGCCAAGGTCCCAGAAACGCAGGATGGCGGCGAGCAGGAGCACGCCGAACCAGCAGTATTGCTCCGGCGAATAGTTGCGCAGCTTCGCCCAGATCGCTCCGGGGAGCTCTTTGCCGCGCACGCCGAGATCGTTCCAGTTGAAGTCCAGGCGCGGGCGCTCGAACGATGGGCGCAAACTGGTCTTCTCCACAACGGGTGGCTCTTCCAGCGCGACGATTTGCTCAATGGGCTGGACGGAGGCGGTTGGCTCGCTGTAGGGGTGCTGTCCGTCGCGCCCGTTGTGGGCTGGTGACCCGTTGCGTGCGCCATTGTGGTTGTCATCCGCTGAAACATTCTCAAGCTCTGGCAGAGGAGCGAGTGGAGAGGCCAGCTCGGCAACGGCGGCGGTATTTGGGTTGGCGACCGCGCGCTCCGTCGGCTCGACGGCGGAAGTCAACGCATCGCGGCGCTCGGGTGCGTCGTTTGCGCGCGTCGTGGTGTCGCGCGCGCTGGAGCCGGAGGAGGCGCTAGCGAGCGTGACGTTGCGCGGCGCGCTCGCGCGTGCGGCGGGCGCGCCCTGTGGTTTCCGCTTCAGCGGCTTGCCATTGCCGTTCCGCTTTCGTCCCGACATATCTCCTACCTCTCACCACGGCACCTGATAGATGGTGACGCCGTCGCGCGCATAGATCACGCGAAGGAATGTGCCAAAGCGCGACAGGTCGGCGTTGGCGTAGAGCTGGCGCTCCGCCGCGCCGACGTAGATCAGGCGCACATCGTACTGCTTGAGCAGGGCGATAACGTCGCCATTGTTCAGATCAGTATAGATGTGATTGACGGCATCTATCCGCTGGCCAAAGTAGCGCCCGCCGAACGGATCATTCGGTGAGACGTTATTCAGCCAGTTGGCGCGCCACTCGCCTTCGTGGCCGCCGGGCCAGCCGATCAGCGTGGGCAGCCCGGTAAACGACGAGATCCGGCTGTAGTGTGTCCATTCGCAGCCCGGCGCTTCGACGATCACCGGCGATCCGGTGATATGCGTGTTGAGCCACGCGATGGCCCCGTCGTCATGCGCATTGGTGCCCGCCCCGACCACGCCAGTACAGCCTACCGCCGCCGCCGCTGGGTCCGTTGCCATGTAGGCTGTGCCGTCGAGGGTACGTGGCAGGCTGAAATTCGCGGTGCGTGACGAGGTCGCCAGCAGCGGAAAGACGAGCGCGGCACAGGTTAGCGCGGTGAGCGTGCCCATCCAGATCAGGATACCCCCTGCTCGGAGCCAGCGCAACGCGAGTGGGAAACCTGCCCCACCAGTGAGCGGGAACCTCATCCCCAGCCCCGCCGCGCCGCGCTGCGCTCGCTCTGTTCCTACGGGGTCGCTGGCCCCGCCGCGTGTGCTTTCCGCGTAGAGTGGGAAGTCCGGTGTGGTTGCCGATTCTGCCGGGAACGGAAGTCTCACTCCCGGCCCCGCGGGCGCAGCAGGCAGCGCCCCTACGGAGGCGGGCTCGGCAGGCGGCGCCCCCACACCGTGCGCGGCGAGGGGGGAGGCGGTTGCCGATTCTGCCGCGATTCTGGATTTGGCGTTCGTGGCTGACGGGTCACCGCGCAGTGCGGGTAGGGATGTCCGGGTGGATGCCCCGCCGACGACCGCGAGTAGACCGGCGGCGGGCGTACTGGCCGTGCGCGCATGCGAGGCGGCGATGGGTGCGAAGAGCTCACCGAGCTGGCGGCGCAGGGTGGGTAGCAGCCAGGCGAGCGCGGGTCCAGCGGTGATGCCCAGCAGGAGCCACGCCTGAAAGTAGAGCTTGAAGACAGTGTTCATGCGCGAGCTGTAGATGTCGCGCAGATAGACGACCTCGGTGGCGGCCACGAGCGCGGCGGCGGTGCCAGCGACACAGAGAATCCACAGCTCGGCATAGCGCTCGCCATCTTCCGCTGGATGGTCGAACATGTCCGCCCCGGTCGTGCGCTCTCGCTCATCGGAGCCACGAGTACCGGCTGCTATGGCCTCTCGCGTGCCGAAAATACCCAGGTGGCGCAGGGCGAGCGCGGCGCAGAGAAGAATCACCAGCAGGCACCAGAAGAGGGTGAAGCCGGTGTTGCCGGGTGACCTGGCGGTCCAGAACAGCAGAAGGACGAAGACCGCGACGGCGCCCGTCTCGCCTATCCAGCGTGCCCGTCCGCTCAGCCAGCCCCACGGGCCGCCGGATTCCGCCGCGCCGCTCGCCATCGCCTCTGCCGTTGCGGACTCCAGCGCCGCACCGGTCCATTGCGCGACACGCCAGATGATCAGTGAGCCAAGGATGAAGAGCGGCAACCCAAAGATGGCAAACTCGTAGCCGACAGGGGTGCGCTGGTCCAGGGTGACGGCGCCAATGCCCTGCGAGGGCGAGGAGAAGCCGCGATAGAACGGCAGGTATGCCAGGAAACAGAGGGCGATGAGCAGCGCGGCGGCGGCGAAGAGATCCAGCAGGAGGAGGCTGTTGATACGGCGGTCGTGGGCGAGATACTGCTGCATGGCGAGGGCCAGCACCGCCAGGCCAAGGTACGTTGGCAGGTCCCAGCCGTTGATGGCGTACAGGCCGCCGATGGCGACGGCGCTGGTGGCCAGCGCGAGAAGTCCCAGCGGGCCGCGCCCATACGCGCGCAATCCTTCGCCCCGCGCCAGCAGCAGATTGAGGGCGATACCGACGGCCAGCGCGGTGAACGGCAGCGCCAGCACGTGCGCGTGGAGGTCCGAGAGGATGAAGCTGAAGGCGGGGAACTCGTTGATGGTGTTGGGGATGACGCGCGAGGGATTCCACCAGCTATAAGTGGTCCAGAGGTCGCGGTGCAGCCACCACTGCCAGGGATTTGTCAGCGGCTGGCCGTGCCCGGTGGCGGCGAGCGCTTGCTGCCACCAGTCCTGCGCGGCGTTGAGGTTGCCGAGCACCAGCACGAGCAGCACTGCGGTGAGACCGTAGGGGATGGAGCGCGGTAGGGACGCTGCCGGCAGCGCACGCTGCCAAGCAGACCGACGGGCGAGGGCGGCGAGATTGGCCGCGACTCCGAAGACGGCGACAGCGGTGAGCGCGAATATCAGCGCGATGCCAATGTTGAAGGCGGCGCCGGGCTGCGTGCCAAGCACCTTCGCGAGAGTCGCGAGCAAAAAGTGGCCGAAGTAGTAGTAATTGATGGGTGCGCCGCTGAGCCAGGGATCGGGCGCGGGCAGGTGTGGTGTGCGCCACAGCGAAGAGAGGAACGCCACGTCCATGAACTTCTCGGTATCCACAACGGCGGGTGTGAACGAGCGCACCCAGGCCATCAGCCCAAAGGCGCCCGCAAACAACAGCTCGCACGTGGCGATGTAGGCGCGCTCGCGCGCCAGCATACGTCGCAGCGCCTGCTGAATACGGGGAACGCGGAGGGCAAGCATGACGTTGCCGGCGGCGAAGACGAGAAATACCCCGATGATCCAGCCGGGCGAGTAGGGCAACGCGGAGATGGCGGCCAGCGGCAGCCAGACGAGCCAGCCGAACGTGATAAGGCCCAGCGGCCTGGCGAGCGCCCAGCCGTGGTCGGGCAGATTGGCGAACACGAGCGCGCAGAGCGGCAGCCCGGCCACGCCGATCAGCTCGGCGGCCAGCCACCATGCGAAGAGCTCGCTCATTTCAGTCTATCTTTCCGTTTAGGGAGATACTACTTCATACAAGGTCACATCGGTGTTGGTATAGACTACCTGGATACGATTCGCCTGGACGAGCGTCTGGAACTTGGCGATAGCCGGCTGCGACATCGGGACGCAGGCGCCGTTGCTGGGCTGTGTCACAAAGCACGTCCGCTCAAGCTGCCCCAGGTAGATGTACCGGACGCCGTACTGGCGCAGGAAGGCGACCGCGACGTTGGGGTCCGACGTAGCCCAGAAGTTCTGCACGTCGCTCTGGCGCGGAAACACCTCGCCGCCGTAGCGCTGCTCATACTCGCGGCTGCCCCAGCCGAGCACGTCGGGCAGGCCCGTGTATTCTGAGACGCGGCCATACCACGCATAGTTCCCATTGCTGGCCTCGACAATGACGGGATCGCCGCCGATGTGCGCGTTCATCCAGTTGATGGCGGCGTAGTCGCCGGGATACCAGCCACGCATGTAGGCCATGCCGTCGAGAGAGAGTCCCTGTGGCTGGACGCCGCCCGATGGCGGCTGCACGGCGACCCACCAGGCGGGATCGCGCAACCGGGCCTGTGTGCCTTCGATGAGGAAGACGGATGAGCCGAAGAGCAGCGCCAGCAGCGCCGCCGTCCAGGCGAAACGCAGGAAGGCATGCCAGCCGCTGGTGTAGCGCCAGGGAACCTCAGGAATCTCACTCCCGGCCCCTCTCGCCGCGGGGAGAGGGGAGCCAGACCTGACTGCCGGGCGTCCACCGGACGCTCCTACGGGCGCGGGCGCAGCAGGCGGCGCCCCTACGGGCGCGGGCGCAGCAGGCGGCGCCCCTACTGAGGGGCGAGCCTCTCCATGCGCGGAGAAGGGGGCTGTGAGTGAAGCCGAGGCGACGGGAACGGCGGCGTGTTCCATGTGAGATGTATCCCCAGCCGCGGCCACCGTGGCGTCTTCCGCCGCGAGATGAGCGGCGGCAAAGGGGAAGAAGCGCCCGGCGATCTGGGTGAAGGCGAGGGCGCCACCCAGTGCGAAGTAGGTCCACACCTGATAGTAGAACTTGAAGACGGTGTTCATGCGCTCGAAGGGCGGTGCCGTGTCCAGGAAGTCGCGGATGTAGAAGAACTCGACGCCGAGCGCGACGGCGAGGCCGAGCAGCAGTAGCACGTAGGTCAGCAGCTTCGCTGGTGAGTGGCGCCGGTCCAGTGCGAGATAGAGTCCGATGGCGAGCAGGATGAGGAGCAGCGTTTTGAGGCTGAGCAGGTAGGCGAAGAGCAGCACGACGGCGAGGCCGGCGAGCGGGAGCCAGATGGGAAGGTACGCGCCTTCAGGGAACCGCACCCCTGACCCTGCGGGCGCGGGTGCGGCAGGCGGCGCCCCTACGGACGAGGACGCAGCGAGGGGGGCCATAGAGGAGGGCGTAGCGACGGAAGAAGAACCATCCATCGCGGGCGGCGCAGCGCGGCTGCGGACGAAGCGGTCGCGCAGCTCTAGGAAGAAGAAGCTGACGAGCAGGAACAGCCAGATGCCAAAGAGGGTGAAGAACTGGAACGGCGCGGTGGGCGTGGTGACGGTGCCGATACCCGACGTCAGGTTCTGGAAGCTGACATGGAACGGGAAATAGAGCGCATACGTGGCGGCGAAGGTGAGACCGGCGGCGGCGATGTAGATTCGCACGCGCGGCCACGCGATCCACGTGCGCAGGGGCGTTCGCCGGACGCCCGCGCTCGCGTCCTCGTCGTTTGCGCCGCCGAAGATGAGCAGCCGCAGCGCCAGCACCACCGCGATGAGCAGGCCGTAGGTAGGAACATCCCAGGTGCTGGTACACCACGCGGCGCCGAGGGCCAGCGCGAGCACGGCAAGGGTGGGAGCAAGCTCCCACGGCACTGTTGTTTGCCAGTGGGAAACCCGGCTTGAAAGGCCGGGGCTCATCTCATCCGGGCGGGCGCGATCCAGCCTATCCGGGATGAGCCGCGAGTCTTCAGCTCGCGTATCGCGGATGTGCTGGCTCTCCTCGCCTTGCCCGTGTAGGGGCGCGGCAGGCAGCGTCCGTGCTTGTCGTGCCGGCGTGCCGCGAATCGTGGCGAGGATGGAGGCGCAGGCGGCAATGATGAGGACGACGATGGGTAAATCTATGACGTGGGCGTGCAGATCGGCGTAGAGGAAGCTCCAGTATGGGAACTCATTGATGGTGCTTTGCAGACAGTTGGGAAGCTGAATGCCCGAAATGGTATCGCAGGGAATGACGCGGCTACTCTGCCAGTAGTCGAACGCGGGGATGGGAAAACCAGCCAGCGCCGACCGCGCCTGATTGAGAAGCTGCCAGAGGCCGTCCAGGTTGCCGGCGACGACCAGCGCGACACCGCCGCAGAGGCCCGCCCACCATTTGCCCGTCAGTCCGGCGAGCACAGAGAATGCGCCGCTGAAGGTGAGACCAAAGAGCAGTGGAATCGCCAGGTTGAAGGCAACAGTGGGCGTGATGCCCGTCAGCTTGATGAGTACGGCCACAAGATACTGGCCGTAGTAGTAGTAGTTGATGTAGCCGCCGCTGAACCACGGATCATAGGGGGGCATGTAGCGGCTGCGCAGGATGGAGTTGAGAAAGGCCAGCTCCATCGGCTTCTCGCCGCCGCGATAGATATGCCAGAGGTCGGGATCGAGCGCGCGAATCCACGTAAAGTACAGGAACGCCACCAGGAACGCGACCTCGCAGATCACCAGTAGCCGCCAGCGCTGGCGCACGAATGCCCACATCTCGTTGCGCCGGCGCCACGCGACGGCGGCTCCAGCGGCGGCAAGCACCGCGAATGCCAGCACCACCACCCAGTGATCGAACGGCAGGATGCGCAGGCTCGCGGGCAGCCAGGTAAGGTAGGCCAGCAGCAGAATGCCCAGCGTCTTGCTGACGCCCCAGCCGCGATCTTTGAGGCCACGGAAGGCGAAGAAGGTGAGCGGGAATGTGACAAGGCCGAGCAGCTCGATGACAATCAGCCACCAGAGTAGCGGAATGCTATTGGCGAGACTATTCGCCGGAAACTGAACGCCGAGCGGCTGCGACTGCGCATCGGCGGCTTGATCCGCCGGTGAGAGCAGCAGTGACTTCTGGCTGCCCGCGCGATTGGAGGTCGCCGGCAACGTGATGCCAGCGGTCAAGTCTGCCTGGAGCTGCGCGGCGGTCAGGCCCGCACCCTGCTTCACGAAGATCCACACGGGCGGGTGATCGTAGACAGAATAGCTCTCATCCGCGCCGCTGTCCCTGAACGCGAGGCCGAAGAGGTTGGGTGCGTTCTGGAAATGCGCCGCCAGCGTGAAGCCGAGCTTGCCCGCGAACAGGAGCTGGTAGTAGCGCGTTGTCATCGGATAGCGGTCGGGCAGCTTGGGGATGGAGCCCACGAGGCGCTGGCTGCTGATGACCACGACATCGGCGCCGGCAAGCTGCTGCGCGAGCATCTGCGCCTTCTGTGGAGTGTCGTCGGCGTAGAGATCCAGCCCCACCTGACCGTATGCGCTTGGATTGATGGTATGCCCGGCGGCGGTGAGCGGCACGCCGTTTACGGTGCGCGCGGGCGGCATCTGGATCGGCAGGGAGTCATCCCAAATCTCATTGGTCAGCGTGGCCCCGGAGTGTATATGATCGTAAATCCACTCGGAAGCCTGCACGCGCGTGTTGGGCGCGCTGTAGATGTTCACCAGCGCGAGCGTGAAGTAGGTCGAGCAGGCAAGAATGGTAAGCGCCAGGGCCACGCAGGCGGTGCGCCAGAAACGAGGCTCAACATGGAGGAAACGGAGGAAACGGAGACTCACGGAGAAAGAACCAGTGGGTGCTGTCGGGGCGCTGCCTGCCGCTCCCATCGCATCCTGCGACAACATCGGGGCGCTGCCTGCCGCGCCTTCTGGCTGCATCGTGGGAGGGCGCGCGGTGGTGAGGCGGTGGACGCCCCAGGCGGCGAGCGCGGCGAGGGCGCCGGCGCCGCAGATAGCCAGCGGCGCGAAGACGGGTAACATATAGCGAGTGAACTTGGTGTAGGCGCTGCCGATAATGGCGAAGTAGACGGCGAGCCAGACGACGACGATCAGCCAGTCGCTATCCAGCCGGCGCCAGACGCGCGAGACGGCCCAGGTGGCGCCTGCCAGTCCCAGCAGTCCCAGCGGCAGCCCCATGTCATAGAGCAGGAGCTGCTGAAGCTCGTAGACGAAGGGTGTCGTGCCAGCGAACTGGCGGACGTACGGGTAGTCGAGCTTGCCTTGCGAGAGCTGTGTCTGCTCGCTCACCTGCGCGCTGAAATTCGTCCAGTCAATCAGCGCATATGGACTGGTCACGAGGAAAGCCAGCGCGGCAGCGCCCGCGACGCCCAGCAGCGCCAGCGCCGCTTCGTCGAAGCCACGCCGCCGCCAGCGCAGTACGAGCGCGACCGCGATTGGCGCGAGCAGCGGCGCCGCGCTGATCTTCGTCGCCATTGCTAGCCCAAAGCCGAGGCCAACGAGGAGGCCGCCGCCCCACGCGCGCCAGATCGCCCGGCTCCGCCGCCAGTCGCCGTCCGCGGTCGTCGCCGTCTCGCGCGGTCCCTGCGCCAGCAGCACGCAGCCAAGCAGCGTGAGCAGCACGAAAAAGAGCAGCAGCGTATCCACGGCGTAGAAGTGGCTTACCTGCACTTCGAAGGGAATGGTGGCGACAAAGGCGGCGGCCAGCAGCGCGGCACGGCGCGGCATCAGCCGGCGCGCGATCAGGCCGGCGAGCAGCACCGATCCGGTATCGAAGAGGGCTGAGAGGGCGCGGCCCACGAGCGTGAAGTGGTTGAAGTCGTCCCATACGCCGCCGTCAGCAGGACGAAACGCGCCGTGCGTGAGCTGTGTTACCCACGCGAGGCCATGCGCGACCAGCGCCAGCACATATTGCGGCATGATGCCGTACGCGAAGAAGTGGGGATTGAGTGGCGAGGATGGCGAAAAGAACCAGCCCGGACCGGTATAGGCGGGGTCGCAGCCGGAACTACGCGGCGTGCCGGGGAACGAGAGACAGATGGATTTGAAGACGATGGCCCGCTCGTCGGGGTGCAGGTGATTATTGGCGTCCCAGTTGATGCCATAGAGACGCGGAATCAGTGCGAGCAGCGTGACGGCGAAGAGCGCCCAGAGCGTCCAATCGTGCTGGGCCAGCCAGCGCCGCGCGAATCCGGCAGTCGCGGTGGCGATGCGGCGCGGGGCGCCAGCTCGCGCCGGCAGTGAGGGCGCGCCGGGGAGCAGGTCCGATGATGCGCCGTGGGCGGCAAGCGCGGCTGCTCCTCCCGCCAGCGCGGCCCGCCGCAGTCTGACGATCTCGCGGGCGCGGGCGGCTGCCAGGCGCTTGCTTCCTCGCGTTCGCTTGTCCCGCACGCGCGTCCTCCGCTGGTCAATTTCGGTGCGCCGGTCTGTGAGACTAGCTATGTAGGTGGAGCGTCTGTTGACCTCCCCGACCCCCTCGATTTTACCATCCGCCGCGCTGAGCGTACATCAGCATGGCCCATTGCGGGCGGATTTGACGCAATCCTTACACGATTCTCATCTTCACCTCAGCTTTTCCCGCTATAACGTCCGCAAGGCGCAGAGAGCAACGAGGCGAGGGGAGTCGTGCGCCGCGAGCAAGAAGGAGCGCCGCTGATGCAGAGGCAACAGGCGTTGATGCTGCTGGTAATCACGGCTGGAGCGTTTGTCGTGCCGCTGATTAGCGAGCGAATTGGGTGGTTCACAGCCCCCAGCGAGATGCTCTATGGCGCGCTTGTCGCCGCGCTGCTGCCCGCCGCGCGACAGCCAGGGGAGTTCATCGTCGCGCTGTCGCAGTTCGGTTTTCTGCTGCTGCTCTTTCTCGCGGGCCTGGAAGTGGATTTTACCCTGATGCGACGGCGCGGGCGCGGCGTCTTCGTGCGGTCCATCATCGCCGCGCTCGGCTTGCAGGCGCTGGCGCTGGGGCTTGTCATCGCTATGGGCTGGCCGCTCATCAACGCGCTGCTGATCGGGGCGCTCTCCGTCAGTCTCTTGCTCGTCGTACTCAACGAATGCCACCTGACGCAGACCGAGTTCGGGCAGACGCTGCTCATCGTCGGCGCCATCGGTGAGTTCTGCTCGATCTTTGCCGTCACCGCGTACGATCTCGTGGCGCGCTATGGTCTGAGCTGGATGCTGGCAGTCGCCGCGCTCAAGCTACTGGCGCTGCTGCTAGCCGGATACGCGGCGCTGCGAGGACTCAGTCGCGCGGCCAGCGACCGTCCCGGTCGCTTTAGCAGGCTCTTCGCAGTTCGCGACGGGCAGGAGCTAGGCGTGCGGGCAGCGCTGGCGTTCATGCTCTGCTTTGCGGCGGCAGCGGTTTTGTTGCAGGTCGAGCAGATTCTGGCGACCTTCATCGCCGGTATGGTTTGCAGCTATGCCTTCCGTGGCGAGCATATCGTCACGAAGAAGCTGACGACGCTTGGCCAGGGCTTCTTCCTGCCCGTCTTCTTTATCTCCGTCGGGCTGAATCTCCAGATCCGGAATGTGTTGCATGGCCCGGCTCTGCGCATCCTCGCGGGCGTGCTGGTGGGGCTGCTCCTGGTACGGCTGGCGGCGATACCGCTGCTGATCTTCGCCGGGATGGCCCTCCGGCGGGCGCTGCCGGGCGCGCTGCTGCTGGGCACGCCGCTGACGCTGCTCGTCGCCATCTCACAGGTAGGCATCAGCCTGGGGCAGCTCAATCCAGATGCGTACAGCGCGGTCCTCGGCGCCGCCATCGTCAGCGCGGTCGTCTTCCCGTTGCTCGCGCGGGTGCTGCTGCCACACGCCGAGCGCATGCCGGCGCCCGTGTCGCGGCCTCGCCGCTGGTCCAGCGCATTCGGTCCGCGCCCACGGACGATCTCCGGGACACTCATCGCGCCGAGCGCGGATTTTGTCGTCGAGTCAGAAGTGCCCTGAGCGCGCCCAATCACCCAAGCACAAAGCTATCGGAATAGGGTGTGTGGTCGTCGGGTTGCTGCCGTTTCCGGCCTGGGACACGAACGGCGGGTTGCTGGCCGGTGAGCTGCGCGAGACTGGGCAGCGATGTAGCTTCGAGGCGGGGAGTCAATGGGCGCGCCAGCACGCGCTGGCGTCCCGCTGGCTGGGGAGCGGACGGGGCGGCGCGCGGCGGTTGGGGCGGCGCTGGCGGCTGTGGTTTCGGCATGGCGGGATGAGAGCTGGTGGCGGCGGAGAGTGTGCGGCGCGGCGCGGGAGGCGCGGTGGGCGCCTGCGGGACATCTTCGCGCAGCCAGGAGGGTGTCATCTCCTGCGAGGGCGACGTGGAACGTTGGGCGGGCGCGGGCGCCTTCACGGCGTGTGTCTGGCCCGTAATCCACAGCCCCTCGGAGAACACCTCCTGGCGCGGCGTGGGCTGCACTGGCTCCTGGTACGGTGGCTGGTATGGCGGCTGGGCCGGCACCGGTTGCGGACCCGTCTGGAACACCGGCCCAAAGCTGGGATGCGACACCGGGCCGGCATTTGGGAGCGGCACCTCCGCCGGAGCCGGGTTCACGGAGATGACGCGGCCCTGCACCACTACCGCCATACCAACTCCCCGGCGTAGATCCTCCACCTGACGGCGTAGCTCGCGGTTTTCCTCTTCCAGTGCGGCGACCCGCTGTAACTGCTGCTCCGCCCACCGCACCATACGTGCGTATTCGTGATCGCTGATTTCCATGGCCCCGCCCCCGTTCGCCCGCTCTCGCCCACATCATCCCATTTCGTCGCACCGCGTGGGACAAGCGTAACATAATGGAATGCGCAGAGCGGCTACTTGTAGGAGAGGAGTACTGTGCCCAAGGAACGATGAGGGCATCGCTATCGTCGCTGTGCAGATGTTGCTACACCTCATTCTCGGCTCGCGCAAAGAGTATGATAGACAAGCGCCAGGATCTCTATCGGCAAATCTGTGAAGAGATGTGGAGTCCGGCTCGCTTCGAACTGGATTCGCGCGAATTGGAGGGGTAAACAATGAGCTCGCATCCAGATGAATCAGCAGCATTGGGCGCTTCTGAAGAGGCGCCAATCGCCGCGCTCTATCAGCGGCTCCTCGATAGCTGGAACAGGCGCGATGCGGCTGCGTACGCCGCGCTCTTCGACGAAGAGGGCCATGTCATCGGCTTCGATGGCACCCCGATGACTGGAGGCGTGGAGATTGAAGCGAGCCTGCGCCAGATATTTGCCGACCATGTGACCGCCGCGTATATCGGCAAAATTAGAGGTGTGCGTTTTCTCAGCGCCGACGTTGCCA
>DATGEP010000067.1:0-12809 GCA_035310125.1 Ktedonobacterales bacterium | reverse complement strand
ACCAAAGCTGACACGAACCAGCTGCGACGCATCGAGGCGTTGCACTCGCTGGTAAGCACACCGCCAGCTACCTCGCCATCATCCGCGACCTCGCCGCCAGCGACATCACCCATTACGTCATCACCAGTGACCCCGCCGGATGTCTCGCCGCCAGCACCGCTGGCGTTGCCTGAGCAGCCGCCCGCGAGCGGGTAGATGCGGCCTGGCTTGACACTGCGGCCTTTCGTATTGCGCGCTTCAGCGTGTCATACCAGATCCAGTTGGGAAGCTGGCTTTCGCTTGGAACTCCGCCCGCCTCCCGTCCTGTGCGCCATCCCTCGTAGGGGCGTCCGGCGGACGCCCGCGTCCTGTGTCACGCGACCATTAGCTCGCGCGGCCGTCAGAAATTCCGAGACGCTCCCGCACCGCCGCAGGGTCTAGTCCCGCGATTTCCACGAACTTCGTCCGTGAGGTCGCGCCGCGCAGTATGCTGATAGCACGCCTGGGGACGCCCAATCGCGCCGCCAGCAACTCCACCAGCGCCGCATTCGCCGCGCCGTCTACGGGTGGCGCCGCCAGCCGCGCCCGCAACGTCGCGCCATCAAAAGCCAGCTCGTCGCGCCCGGCGCGCGGAGTCACGCGGATGGTGAGAACCACCGCGCCACTCCGTTCGCTCATCCAGGATGGGGCGCTTTCCTGCTCCCGGTGTAAAGGCGTCGCAAGTTCAGCCCGGCGTTTGGCGCTCATATCCATACTACCAATTGCGCGGAAGCGCCTGATTTATTAGGGCCTGGAGTATCATCAGCACCCACCAGACAAAGAAGAAGGCGACCGTATAGGTGAAATCGAACATGCCGAGTGCCAGGCGTGGCAGCCGCTTGACCACCGGATTCAACAGTGGCGCCGTGATGGTGTTGAAGACGCGAACGATAGGATTCCCCGGCCCCAAATTCGGTATCCAGGAGATGATCGCGCTGATGAAGAGACTGATGATCAGCGCGACAAAGAAGATCGAGATGATGAAGTGAGCCATTGTGGCGCTCGCTCCTTCCTGCCCGGACGGCGACACGCCTTTTCCGTAGCCTTAGTATAGCCCATATCGGCGCGGCGTGACGGTCTATCTCGCTTCTGCCGCCGTCAGAACTTCGACGACGCGCCGTCCCCACCAGCGCCGGGACCCGACCGAGATGATGCGCACATCATGCAGCTCAGGCAGGGTGGTAATATGCCGCTGGACGAGCCGACCCAGCGGGCGCGCCATCGCCAGCCCCGTGAATGCGCTGCACACGGCGGAGGCGACGCGCGTGCGCGGGCGCAGCGCCGTCAGCCCGAAGAGCGAGCCGATCATCGCCAGCGACATGCCCACGGCGAGATTCGTGCCGCAGTTGGGGTGGATTGCCAGCGCCGCCTCTCCCGCGCGCAGCCGGTACAGCGCCTCGTCGCAGCAGCGGCGCACGAGCTTCGGGTCGAGATTGGCGAAGATCGTGAAGCCGCGCGAATTCGAGCGCGCACTCACCGCCAGACCGGGCTGCTGCCGGGTAAGCAACGTGACCGTCGCATGCTCCAGCGCGTGATTCTGCCGGATGCGCCGGCCAAAGAGCAGATCTCCCGTTTGCATTGCGCGCCACCCTTTCAGCCTCTGCCCGCCATTCGTAACATCCCGCTCGCGCTTTGTGAGGCGCGACGCACATCCATAGAGATCATACACTCCGCTCCTACTGGGGCATTGGACGCTCACCAAAAATGGCTCGGCCGATGCGCACCAGCGTCGCCCCTTCGGCAATGGCGGCCTCAAAATCGTCCGTCATGCCCATCGAGAACTGCCGCCAGCCACCGTCCGCGCCGAGCGGGACGGACCGTCGCAGCGCGTCGCCCACCTCGCGCAGACGTCGGAAGTAGGGCCGCGCGTCCGCCGGATCGCTGGTAATTGGTGCGACGGTCATTAACCCCTCCGGCACTAGATGCGGCAGCGCTGCGATTCGCCGCGCCGCCTCCAGCACCGCTTCGGGCGCAAATCCACTCTTGCTGGTCTCGCCGCCCACGTTCACCTCCAGCAGAATTGGGAGGGAGCGCCCGCCCCCCGCCGCGCGCTGATCCAGCAGCTCCGCCAGCCGCACGCTATCCACACTCTGGATTCGCGCGAAGAGCCGGACGGCCCGCTCGGCCTTGTTCGTTTGCAGATGCCCGACGAGCTCCCATCGTGCGCCGGGCAAACTCAGCTCCGCGATCTTTTCCTCCGCCTCCTGCACGCGGTTCTCCCCAAACGTCGTCAGCCCCGCTTCATAGGCAGCGCGCACAACAGCGGGCCGCAGCGTCTTCGTGACCGCGACCAGCGTCACCTCACCAGGCGCGCGCCCCGCGCTCCGCGCCGCGTTCGCGATGCGCTCCCGCACGATCCGGATGCGCCCGACCAGCGCCACACGCTCCTCGCCTGAGAGGGCTACCGGCTCGCTCGATTCTCCGCTGTCCATGTGACCCTTCCCGTGATCGCCTATCGCTGGCGCATTTCGCTGGTCTCTCCCTGTCTGCCTCCCTGAGCAGAGGGGCGCGGTATCTCTTGTACGTGCGTTGCTGGTTCGTGCTCATTTCTCTCCGCGTAGGCCGATGGCCACCGCGAAGCGTCCGCTTGGCCACGGCTCGCGCCGGTGTGAGAAGAACAGGTCGGTTCGGCAGCCCGTGCAGTGCTCCGACATCTCGATATGCTCTGGCGCGACGCCCGCCGCGAGCAGCTGCTGATAGTTCGACTCCGGAATGTCCAGATACAGCCCCGTTCCCTGGCCGCCCCCCTCCGGCTCACGCTCCACGAATCGCGCCGACTCCCAGGCCAGTGGATTCGCGGCGAAACGCTCGCGCACCTGTTCGTTCACCTCATAGCAGCAGGCCCCAATGCTCGGCCCGATACCCACGAGCAGATCGCTGGGGCGCGTACCCCAGCGCCGCCGCATTGTCTGGATTGCTTGAGGAGCGACGGCTCCCGCCGCGCCGCGCCAGCCCGCATGCACCAGCGCGAAGGCGTGATGCGCTGGATCGTAGAGCAGAATTGGCGAGCAATCTCCAAACGCCCAGCAGAACGCAAAGCCCGGCGCGTCAGAGAGCATGGCATCGGCGTCAGTATGCCGTAACCGCCCTTGCAGCCGCGCCACGGCGGGCGTGGTCTCGCCTGTCTCGTCGCGCAAGTCGTCACGTTCTACGATGATCGCTGTGTTGCCGTGGACGGGCCGCGCGCCCAATAATGCCAGCCCCAGCGTCTCGATGATGGCGGCTTTATTGCGGCGAACGATCTCCGCGTCGTCGCCCGTCGTGAAGCTCGCGTTCAGCCCCGCGAACGGCGCCGCGCTGAAGCCGCGTTTGCGCGTAAAAACGGCATGGACCAGTCCCGGAATGCTGGCAAGGTGCTCGAACAGCAGGTATTCAGTATGCTCGGTTTGCCGCTCGATCACGCTCGCCTGTCCTTTCTTGCGTATCCAGATACTCGCCGCGCCGGATCACCCCGGCGCGCCTCAATTGTAACACGCGGTGATGCACGGCCCAACACCTTGCAACCCTTGCGACCAGCATGGGTGCGCGTCTACAGTACACACAAACGGTTCCACGTCGCGACGGAAAAGGACGGTCCCACATGATGCCCGACCCGCAAGACATCGCCACCTCGCTCGGCACCGACTATTATCACATGGACGACCTCCTCAGCGCGGAGGAGCGCCAGATACGCGACAAGGTCCGCGCTTTCTGCGACCGCGAGGTGATTCCCATCATCAACGGCTACTGGGAGCGCGCCGAGTTTCCCTTTGAGCTGGTTCCCAAGCTGGCCGCTCTCAACATCGCCGGCGGCAGCCTCCAGGGCTACGGTTGCCCAGGGATGAGCGCCGTCGCGTCCGGCCTCATCGCGCTGGAGCTGGCGCGCGGCGACGCCAGCGTCTGCACCTTCTTTGGCGTCCATTCCGGCCTCGCTATGACCTCGATCCACATGCTTGGCTCCGAGGAGCAGAAGCAGCAGTGGCTGCCCGCAATGGCGACGATGGAGAAGATCGGCGCCTTCGGCCTCACCGAGCCAAACCACGGCTCCGATGCCGTCGCGCTCGAGACCCGCGCCCACCGCGACGGAAACTCCTGGGTGCTCAATGGCGCCAAGCGCTGGATCGGCAACGCGTCGTTCGCCGATGTAACCATCATCTGGGCGCGCGACGACGACGGCAATGTGGGTGGCTTCCTCGTCGAGAAAGGTACCCCTGGCTACAATACTGTGGTCATGACGGGCAAAGTCGCCAAGCGCGCCGTCTGGCAGGCGGATATCGAGCTGAAGGACTGTCGCATCCCCGCCGGCAACCGCCTCGCCAAATCCCAGAGCTTCAAGGACACCGCCCGCGTGCTGACTGCCACGCGCTTCGGCGTCGCCTGGGAGGCCGTCGGCCACGCCATCGCCGCCTACGAGATCGCGCTGAAGTACACACGGCAGCGCGTCCAGTTCGGCAAGCCCATCGCCAGCTTCCAGATCATCCAGCAGAAGCTCGCCACCATGCTCGCCAACGTGACGACGATGCAGCTCCTCTGCCTGCGCCTGAGCCAGCTCGTACAGGAGGGTACGATGACCGAGGGCATGGCCTCGCTCGCCAAGATGCACAATGCCCGCATGGCGCGCGAGGTCGTCGCGGAGGCCCGCGAGATGCTTGGCGGCAACGGCATCCTGCTGGAATACCAGATTGCCCGCCACCACGCCGACATCGAGGCGGTTTTCACCTACGAAGGTACCGACACCATCCAGTCTCTCATCGTGGGCCGCGAGATCACCGGCAAATCCGCCTTCGCCCCACGTTAGAGAAACGACGGGGTTCATCACGGAGGAAACGAAGATTCACAGCGAGAAATAGAGAACTCGCGCGATGGCATGGTGAGCGTCCGGAGGGCGCCCGCCAATGTCGCATGACGACCAGAGTGAGTTTGCGAATTTCTGAGTCTGCCTGGGCGCGAGGTCGCTTGCGTCCAGGGGTGTACGCCGCTCTGCCATCGCTCTGCCATCGCTCTGCCGTCGCTCAGAGTGGCGCGCGCACCCTGTACGCCCTACCATACCGATATGGAGACCAACACGAATCCGCCGCTCGATCCGCTCGGCGACGTCCTGATCCATCCGACCATCGCCGCGCTGCCCAAGGCCGACCTCCACCTCCACCAGGAGTGGTCGCCGCACCTCGACCGCGTGCTGGCGCGGCGCGAGGGCCGACCTGCCTATGACTGGCGCAGCTGGGCACGCCGGGTGATGGCAGAGACCCCACCGGGTATCGCGCGTCTGCGGCGGTTAGGCGAGATTGAGCCAACGCCGCCTGGTAGCTATGACAACGCGGAGTATTTCGTCGCCTGGGTGGAAGATGCGCTGGAAGCGGCGGCGGCGGATGGGGCGGTGCTGGTGGAGGTGCGCTTCGGCAAGGAAGAAGTGCTGCGCCCTGGCTTCATGGCGCTCTTCCGCGAGGCGGAGCGGAGGGTGCGGGCACGACATCCCGCCGTGCGCGCGGAGGCGCTCGTCATCCTCATGCTGTGGGAGACGCCCGAGCTACTCGCGCGCCTGCTGGAAGCGTGTACGAGCGCGGCGCGGGACGGGCTGGCAGGCATCGACTTGCTGTACCAACCCTATGATACCGAGGCCGAATGGGAGCCGATGTATCGCGCTGCCGAGCGAGCAGCAGACGCGGGGTTGGGCATTACCGCGCACGCCGGCGAATTCTCCTCGGCCAATTGCGCCGCTGCCCTGCGAGTGCCCCATCTGAGCCGGATCGGGCACGCGGTCTATGCGGCGCGCGACCCGCGCCTGCTGGAGCTGCTCGCCCACAGCGGGGTGACTGTCGAATGCTGCCTGAGTAGCAACGTCGTCCTGGGCGCGGTGCCATCGTACGAGGAGCATCCCATCCACCGGTTCGTGGAGCACGGGATTCCCGTGGCACTATGTAGCGATGTGCCTGTCCAGGTAGCGACCACCATCGGGCGGGAGTACGCGCTGGCCCACGCTCTCGGCTTCTCGCCCGCCGAGCTGGTGAGCTTCACCGCCAACGCTATCCGCGCCTCCTTCACGCCGCCCGCGCGCAAGGCCGCCCTGCTCGCCGCGCTGGATGGGTGAGGAGATAGTGCATGCCATTGAAAGTGCGGCAAATCTCCGCTTCCCGTCTACGCACGGCCACACTCGCCCAGAATACATCTTCGATGTCCTGAGCCGCCACCAAAGCCTGTAAAGGGGAGGACAAGCCCTTCAATAAGGCGATCGCCTCATCTGAGGCGGTCTTCACAACCAACCCGGCGACGAGCATCTGCAAATTTGCCCGTACTTGATAGATTCCTCGAATGTCTATACGGTCGGGGCTAGGGGTCGAAGCACCGGGCGTGCGGTGGCTCACTACGTTGTCTTTCGTCCCAGCCACGCCTGGATAGCCTGCTCATGCTCGCGATAATGCGCGTAGGAGTTGTTCGCCACGGCCATCCAGGGCACAAGATCGTTGGGAAGCCCCAGAAGATGCGAATCGTTCAGGACGTCTTGCGGGACAGCCGCGACAAGAGAGACGACTTGGCCGAAGACCTGATCCGCTTCCGCGAGCACGTCGCTCACGGAGCGCGCACGGCTCTCCTCGGCAATGCGGGCGTTGCGCTCGTCCATCCCTAGCCCCGTCAGCCCGCCCTGAGGCCGGGTGAACGTTCCCGTGCCCATGACTTGTCGCGCGCCTTCTACGATCCTGCCCTCGTACCAGGTGAGGTGCGCGACAATCTCCTTTGCCGACCACGTTCCCTCCACGCCCGGCTCCTCCATGCGATCAGGACCAATCTGGGCCAGCAGCGCATTCCATTTTGCCCGCTCAGCTTGCAAGATGCCCACCAGCCGAGTGCTGGTCATCGGTCCCTCCTGCACGAGACGGCCAAGCTCGGCAGCCATGGCAGGACCGCCGTGGCTGAGGGTGAACAAAAACGCCATGCTGGCCGCGCCCGCCTTCAGCGCGTCCCGGCGCGACAAGGTTGCCGGCGCTTGCGGTAGGATATGCACGAGCGCCGGTTGGGCGCCGATGCGCTGTTGCAGCAACCGCTCCAGCATGGTATGTACCTGCGGCGGCGCCGTACGCGCTCGCAGCGCCCGGTCGAGATGGCCGACAAGGCGAGCCAGAGCGAGATCATCAACTTCCATTACGTCGGCCAGGTCAGTATAGCGCTCAGGCGGTGTCGTCATGGTAGCGCTCCTTCAAGGCGTGCAGTGTACGGGTGATCCGCTTGCGCGCGGCGTCCTCGCTGATGCCAAGCACCGCGCCAATCTCGGCCAGGGTAAGCTGGGCCGTGAAGCGTAGGACGATGGCCTCGCGTGCCTCGTCATCCAGCCCGGCCAGCAGGCGCCGCGCTTCCGCAATCTCGTCGCGCCGCACCACGATGCTTTCGGCGGTCTCGAGCGTCTGGGGGTGCATCTCTTCAGGCACGGCCTCCCAGGATAGTGTTGGACGCTCACGCCGCTGCCAGTCGGTCGCGGCGTTGCGCGCTATGCGGAAGAGCCACGCGGCTACCGAAACACCCTCACGTGGCTGGTAACGTGGTAGGGCATCGAGCGCCCGCAGAAACACCTGTTGGGTTAGGTCGGCGGCATCATTCGACCGCGCCGTACCCATGCGCGTACACAAATACGTGTAGATCCGGTCCACATAGCGAGCGTAGAGCGGTCCGAATGCAGCGAGATCGCGCTGGGCAGCCTGGATGAGCGCCACCTCGTCGTGTGGCGTCGTGTCTCCCTGGGCGATGGTGCGATGGTCCTCGGACACGCCATCGTCCTTTCTTCACAGCCAGCGTCAGGATCCCGCTACGCCGCTGCCGTTTCGACGACTCTCATCTATTCCAACGCAACGGCACGGCAAAGCGGACAATGGATTGATGCAAGGACATGCGCCGCGCGGACCAGAGCGGCAAGGAGACAGGTCCCTCTATCGCTCCTCTGTGCCTCTCCGTGGTAAATTCCGAATCCTACACCGTTGCCGCTTCACCCGCGCGCGCCGTCAGGTTCGCCTGAATGAAGCGGTCGAGCTCGCCGTTGAGGTAGCTCGCCGTGTCGCCCTGCTCCGCGCCAGTCCGGTGGTCTTTCACCAGGCTATAGGGGTGGATCGTCACGGTGCGAATCTGGTTGCCGAAGTCCGCCTCCACATGCGCGCCCTTCAGCCGCGCCGCCTCGCGCTCGCGCTCCTCGATCTGCAGCTCATAGAGCCGCGACTTCAGCACACGCAGCGCCAGCTCGCGGTTCTGGATCTGCGACCGTTCGTTCTGGCAGGTCACCACCAGTCCCGTCGGCTTGTGGCGCATGCGCACCGCCGAGTCCGTCTTGTTGATATGCTGGCCGCCCTTGCCCGTCGCGCGGAAGGTGTCAATCTCCAGGTCTTCGGGCCGGATCGTAATCTCAATCGGATCGTCGCCGATGTCAGGCATCACCTCGACTTTGGCGAACGAGGTCTGCCGGCGGTGCGCCGCGTCGAATGGCGAGAGACGAATCAGGCGGTGCGCCCCAGCCTCGCCGCGCAAGTAGCCGTAGGCGTACGGCCCCGACACGCTAAACGTCGTACTCTTGATGCCCGCCTCTTCACCGGGCATCTCATCCAGTAGCTCGACGGTGTAGCCATGCGACTCCGCCCATCGCATGTAGGCGCGCTGGAGTATCTGCACCCAATCCTGTGCATCGGTGCCGCCGTTGCCCGCGTGGATGGAAACGATAGCTGATTTGGCGTCGTGTTCACCGCTCAGGAGCAGTTGGAAGCGCCGCTTCTCCAACTCCTTTTCGATGTCATCCACCGACACACGTATCTCCGCCTCCAGATCGGCGTCTGAGGCGTCTCCTAGCATGCCTGCCAGCTCGTGCAGATCAGTCAGCCGCGCCGCCAGCGATTCCCACGCCGTCACTTCGTCGCGCAGGTGGCTCGCGGTCTGCATCTGCCGCTGCGCGCGCGCGCGGTCGGCGTAGAAGTCAGGGGCCAGCGATTCCTGTTCGATTGCTGCTAGCTGACGTTTCTTGTCAGCCAGGTCAAAGATGCACCGTCACTTCATCTACACGGCGCCGCAGGTCTTCGATATGCGAAAGTAACTCACTCATATCCGCATGATATTGCGCCGTGGCCCCTCACGTCAAGCCGCTATTGGATGGTACAATGCGATGCGGCGCCAGCACGCGCTGGAAGGTGGTAGGCTATCCTGTCGGGCCGCGGCCCGACGGCGCGCTCGCCACTGGAAGGCGAGCCACATCCTGACAGAGATAGCATGACGAGTGTTCGGTTGGCGGTAGGAGCGAGCATGGCAGGCGAACAGACAATCAGCGACTTTCTTGAGGCATTGGGATCTAGCGCACCCGCGCCCGGTGGCGGCGCCGCCAGCGCGCTTGCCGGCGCACTCGCCGCCGCGCTGGCCGAGATGGTTGCGCAGCTCACGGTTGGGCGCCCACGCTTCGCCACCGTCGAAGACCCCATGCGCACACTCATCGCCGCCGCCCGCGCCGCCCGCGCCGAGCTGCTTGCTCTCGCCGAGGACGACGCCCGCGCCTATGCCGTCGTCTCTGCCGCCTACAAGCTCCCGAAGGCGACCGGCGACGAGAAGACATACCGTGACGCTGTCATCCAGTCCACCCTGCATGCCGCTATGCAGCCGCCCCTGCGTATGATGGCTGTCGGGTGCCGGGTGCTGTCCCTCGCGGAAGAAGCCGCCGCTTCCGGCAACCCCACCGTCGCCAGCGATGCTGGCTGTGCCGCGCTGCTCGGCGAGGCCGCCGTTCGTGCCGCTGGCCTGAATGTGCTCGCCAACGTCGTCCTGCTGCGTGACGAAGTCGCCGCGACTGAAGCTCGCGCCGCGAAAGCGCGCTACGAGGAGGAGGCTGCCGCCCTGCGCGAGCGCACGATGGCCGCCGTTCACGCCCGCATGGGCGGCTAGTTTCACTCCTCTCCCACTGGGAGAGGGGCCGGGGGTGCGGTATGCCCGCGCAGCTACTTGACGGACGGCGGCTCGCCCGCGACGTTCAAACCGACCTCATATCGCTGGCCACCGAGTACCGCGAGCGCATAGGGCGCGCCGCTGGCCTCGCGATCGTGCGCGTCGGCAATGACCCCGCCTCTGCCGTGTATACCAGCAACCTCATCCGCATATCCGGCGCGATCGGCGTGGAGACATCCGTCATCGCACTCTCCGACGATGTGGATGACGCCGGGCTGCGCGCCTGCATCGAAGCACTTAACGCCGATGACGCCGTGCAGGGCATCCTCATGCAGCTTCCCCTGCCGCCGCATCTCTCGCAGCGCACTGTGGCGGAGGCCATTGATCCGCGCAAAGACGTAGACGGCATCAGCCTGCGCAGCGCCGGTAACCTCTTCCTGCGGCTGCCCAGCTTCGTCCCGTCCACCTGTGCCGCCGTGCTGGAAATCCTCGATCGCTCACGCATCCCTCTTGCCGGCAAGCGTGTCGTCGTCGTCGGCGCCAGCAACGTCGTCGGCAAGCCGCTCGCCTTTCTCCTGCTGCACCGTGACGCCACCGTCACCGTCTGCCACATCTACACGCGCGATCTCGCCGCGTGGACACGCCAGGCAGATGTGCTCGTTGCGGCAGCCGGCAAGCCTGGCCTCATCACCGCCAGCATGGTCAAACCCGGCGCGACGGTGATAGATGTGGGCATCAATGTGCGTGAGGACGGCACCATCACCGGCGATGTCGCCTTCGAGACCGTGGCCGAAGTAGCCGGCGCCCTCACCCCCGTGCCAGGCGGTGTTGGCCAGCTTACCAATCTCATGCTGCTCAAACAAACACTACTCGCCCAAAACCTCTGGCGCAGCGACGTATAATGACTTGGACTGTGATCCGCCCGCGCGCCGAAGACGCCGCGCTCCTAACACCAAACTCGTGCAGACGCCTGGAGAAAACGGCAGGGCTTCAGCCCACTACGCCCCGTGCGCCAGCCATTGATGGCCCGGGCATACAGCCGGCAGGATACGCGGGTTTGCTGTAACACCATCACGAGGAGCCGAACCCATGAGTGAGCCTTTTCTCGACCGCCTGCGACAGGGACCCCTGCTCTGCGACGGCGCGATGGGCACCATGCTCTTCGCCCGCGCGCCCGAAAGCATGCACAACCGCTGTTTCGACGAATTGACCCTCACCGACCCCGGCCTCGTGCAGGGCATCCACCGCGACTACATTCGCGCGGGCGCCCAGGTTATCGAGACCAATACCTTCGGCGCCAACGCCGCCAAGCTCGCCGCGTATGGCCTGGATGCTCGCGCAAGGCAGATCAATCGTGCCGCCGCACAGCTTGCCCGCGAGGCACGCGAAATCGCCGGACAGACCGTCTTCATTGCCGGCGCCGTTGGCCCATCGGGGCAGCTCCTCGCACCCTCCGCCGCCGATGACGAGCAGCGACTCAGCGCCCTGCGCGCGCTCTTTGTCGAGCAGATCGAAGGACTTGTCGAAGGCGGCTCCGACCTCATCATTCTCGAAACCTTCGGCAATCTGGTCGAGCTGCGACAGGCCGTTCTGGCCGCCCGCTCCGTCAGCGGTCTACCCCTCGTCGCGCAGATGACCTTCGCTGAAGATGGCCAGTCCGTCTCCGGCGATACCCCGTCCGCCACGATGGCCGCGCTGCTAGACCTCGGCGTGGATGTGGCCGGCGTCAATTGCAGCATCGGTCCCGCCGGCACGCTGGACGCCGTCGAGGAGATGGCGGCCACCCTGCGCGAGCGGGGCGCGGATACCGCCGCGCGCGTCTTCCTCTCCGCCCTGCCCAATGCCGGCCTGCCCATGCGCGTCGAGAACCGCTTTCTCTACGTCTCCACGCCGCGCTATTTCGCGGACTACGCCCGCCAGTTCGCTGCCGCCGGCACGCGCCTCATCGGCGGCTGTTGCGGCACCACGCCCGCGCACATCGCCGCCATGCGCGACGCCCTCGCCGATTTCCTCCCCGCGCAGGACACGCGCCTCTGGCCGGCGCATGCCACATCCGCGGCGCCATCCGTCACATTTCCCCGCGATGACGAACGTGATGCGGTGGATTCGCAGCCGTCAACCGGGCTGGAGCGCGAGCTGCGTGCGGGCAACTTCGTCGTTAGCGTCGAGCTTGACCCGCCCAAAGGTCTCAATCCCAGCAAGATCCTTGACGGCGCCGCCCATCTCAAGACGCGCGGCGTCCAGTTCATCAATATCGCCGACAGTCCGATGGCCCGCGTGCGCATGAGCTGCCTGGCGCTCGCGCGCCTGTTCCGCGACTCCCTGGACCTGGAAGCCATCGTGCATTTCACCACCCGCGACCGCAACATGATGGCGATACAGTCCGACCTGCTCGGTGCGCACGCCCTGGGCATCCATAACGTGCTCGCCCTCACCGGCGATCCCGTTCGTGTCGGCAACTACCCCAACCTTACTGGCGTCTGGGATGTGGACTCCGTCGGCCTGATCAGGGTGCTGCGCGGCATGAACGAGGGACACGATGCGGCGGGCGCCTCGCTTGGCGCGGCGGCGCGCTTCCACATCGGCGCCGCTCTCAATCTCAATATGGCTGACGAGCCAATTGATCTTGTTCGGGAGCGCACGCGCCGCAAGCTCATCGGAGAGCAAGATCCCGAACACGATGAATCCGGGATCGAGCATCAACATCCCCACCTGACGGAGACTGACCTGGAGCTGCACCGCCTGCGCCACAAGCTGGATGCCGGCGCGCAATATATCATGACCCAGCCCGTCTACGATCTGGAGCCTCTGGAGCAATTCTTCCGGTCGTTCGGGCCGGTTCCCGTGCCGATCATCCTGGGTATGGTGCCGCTGCATAGCTCGAAGCACGCCGAGTACCTGCACAACGAAGTGCC
>DATGEP010000066.1:0-8186 GCA_035310125.1 Ktedonobacterales bacterium | reverse complement strand
GATTGTGCCGCGCACGTGCTCGCCCTCATTCACGATATGCATCGCTGCCTTACAAGGGCGTCACAATTTCCTTGGCCACCTCACGGACATGTCATATTCGCTCGTCTTTGACGTTCTGTGCTTTCGACAACAGAGCCAGCCACCACACTGAGACGCGGGCGAGTCACCGCTCGAAGAGCACCAAGACAGACCGCTCCGCTGACACGAGTACGTCCTGCTTTCGTAGCAGCAAGAATTGCAGTGAGGGCGGAGACGGAGCGGCTCCATCTCCGCCCAGGTATCTGGCAGAGAAGGCCCTGATGTCAAAGGTGAGGCACATGATCTCGCTTACCCGTCGGTAGCTGCAATATGGCCTGCGGCAACAATGCACCTCCGCGCTGTGCTCAGGTGAAGCTGGCAGGGACTTATGACACTAGGCGCGCAGGACTGCATGGTCAATATCAGCTCGCTCGATGTACATGATGACATACCTCTTGGAGTTCCTCATGGTAATATGGCGCCCGCTACCCTCACGGCTTGGACATCTTTCGAGGCCTGTGTGTCCCATTAGCCTCTCGTTTTGGCAAGGTGACACTGCCAAACCTGCGATGTGCCAGTGATACGCCCGCCTGCACTGTGACAGCGTTGTTAGGTGCTTGTGCGATGGTGCAACTACGGAATGTCTTGGACCGCCATCCTCCTCGTATGGCATGGCCGCACTTCTGCGGGAGTTGCATGCATAGCGATGCACCGCGAGCCGGTGCTGGGACGGACAGTGAATGAGGGAGCCAAACACGTGGCGGAACCAATGCTAGCGAAGAAAGCCGCGGCGACGCCCCTGCCAGGTCTGTCTGAGCAGGAGGTGCGCGATCGGCGCGCGCGTGGCATGGGAAACTCCGCTCCTCCGTCGACCAGCCGATCCTACCGGCAGATCATCGTCGAGAACGTGCTGAACTTCATCAATCTCTGCTTGTTTGGATTGGGAGTGACGCTTGCCCTGCTGGGGCGTATCAGCGATGCGCTGGTGTCTATCGGGGTCATCTCGCTCAATGTCATTGTCAGCGTGACCCAGGAAGTCCGCGCCAAACAGACACTCGATGCGATTGCAGTACTTACCCGCCCGACGGCGACGGTCGTGCGTGAGGGGCACGAGCGGGAGGTCCCGCCCGAAAACATTGTGGTCGGAGATACGCTCAAGCTCGGACCGGGCGACCAAATTGTCGTAGATGGTCGGGTGCTCGGTGAAGAGGGCACTTCATATACCGTCGATGAGTCACTGCTGACCGGGGAGGCCGATCTGGTTCTCAAGCGGCCGGGAGATGTCGTTTACTCAGGCAGCTTCTGTGTCACCGGCGGCGGCTATTATGTTGCTGAGCATGTTGGTGCGGGAAGTCTCGCGCAGCAGATCACGGCTGATGCCCGCGCCTTCCGCCGGGTGCTCACGCCGCTCCAGCAAGAGATCAACCTCGTCGTCCGTATTGCCATCTTGATCGTGCTCTATCTGGAGTTCCTGCTCATTGTCAAGTCCGTGCTGCAACGGGTCAACCTGGCCGAGAGCGTCGAGAACTCGACCATCGTCGCGGCGTTAGTTCCCAATGGCTTGTTCCTGTCCATCGCGGTCGCATACGCGCTCGGAGCGGTGCGTATCCTGCGCTTTGGCGCGTTGGTTCAGCAGGCGAATGCGATCGAGTCACTCAGCCACGTCGACGTACTATGTCTCGACAAGACTGGCACGTTGACCGCCAACCGTTTGACGGTCAGTGGTGTCTATTCCCTGGGCTCGACAACGAAACAGGAGGTCGAGCGTGTGCTCGGCACTCTTGCGGCGAGCGCGAGCGGCGGCAACAAGACCAGTGAGGCTATTCAAATTGCCTTGCCACATCCTAAGCGACAGCTCGCCGGTGAGATTCCGTTCTCGTCAGCCCGCAAATGGAGCGCTGTGGAGTTAACACACGACAAGGAAGATGGCAGAGCGGACGGTAGGCCAGGTGAGACAAGGAACCTGGGAATGCCGGACGAGCCTGTGCAGGACGCCGCGCATGAGCTGATAGCAAGCCAACCGCTGCGATGCATATACGCCCTTGGTGCGCCGGAAATGCTGCGCCCATACCTGCGAAACCGATCCGCATGCGCCGCATCTGCGGATCAGAAGGGGGATGCAGCGGGCTGGCCGGCCATCGAGGCGCAGGTACGCGCACTTGCCGAGCGTGGGTTGCGCGTGCTTCTGGTCGCTCGATCAACCTCCGCAGTCACGCACCTGGAGAATCGGGGCGACGCATCCGTGCTGCCTGCAGACATGGAGCCGCTAGGGCTCGTTGCGCTGGGAGACGAATTGCGTCCCGAAGCCCGCGAGACGTTGCATGCGTTCGCGGATGCTGGGGTACATCTCAAGATCATTTCGGGCGACAACGCGGAGACCGTGGCCGCCCTGGCACGGCAGGCGGGCCTCGATCCTTCGGTTCAGCTCGTCTCCGGCTCCGACCTCGACGCTATGGATGAGGCGATGTTTGACGCGACGGCGGCGTCGGCAACGATCTTCGGGCGGATCACGCCGCAACAGAAGGCGCGGTTGGTGCGTGCCCTCCGCCAGCGCGGCCATTACGTCGCAATGATCGGCGATGGCGTGAACGACGTGATCTCGCTCAAGCAGGCCAATCTCGGCATTGCGCTGCGCAGCGGGAGCCAGGCAGCCAGAGGTGTAGCGGACCTGGTGCTGATGCAGGACTCCTTCGCCGTGCTCGCGCCCGCTGTCGCGGAGGGACAACGCATCCAAAACGGCATGCACGACATTCTGAATCTCTTCCTCACGCGCATTAGCACGGTTGGCCTGGTCATCTTCTCGTCACTCGTCATCGGGGCGTTCCCGCTCGAGCTGCGGCAGTCATCGGCCGTGACATTGTTTTCCGTTGGTATTCCCGCGATCGTGCTGGCGGTCTGGGCGCGACCTGGACCCTCCCCGCAGGGGAGCCTCATGCGCCGGCTGCTCTACTTTGTCCTGCCGCCTGTGGTGCTATCGAGCGCTCTGGGCTTGCTGGTCTTCGTCGGCGTCTACGCGCTTCGGCTGGTGGAAGCCGGCGCCTTCGCCAGTAGAACCGCCATGGTGTCACCTGAGGACATGCCGATCGCGCAGACGACACTCACGGCCTTCCTGGTCTACTGCGGCCTCGCATTGGTGATCTTCGTCGAGCCGCCGACTTCCTGGTGGGTAGGCGGCAACACGCTAAGCGGCGACTGGCGACCGACTGTTCTGGCCGTGGGCATGATGCTTGCTTTCTCCGGCGTGCTCGTCATCCCGCCCTTGCGGTCGCTCTTTGTGCTTTCCCCGCTTGGCCTTCAGGAGTACGGCGTGCTTGCGGCCACGCTGGTAATCTGGCTCGTCTGCCTGCGTGCGACTTGGCGCTTGCGCTTGTTGAGCCGTTATCTCGATGCAGACCTGGGTTGACGTTCACATTCGTGTTGAGCTTACATGAGACCCCAGATATTCTGCAAGTTGATGACGACGGAGGGATCTGTGGGTAAGGAAGTCGAAGGAGCCAGCCCATCGGTCAGAAATACCTTTACGTGTGCACATCGCACCGATTTGTGCTGCTTCGTGATTTGAGCACCACAACGTGTGATGCCGCTGTGAGGTCGTAATCGCTTTGTAAGGCGGATGTCGCGCCCCCACAGCGACCGGGCGCAGGATCCAGTCGCTAGATCGCGTGGGGTGCAGTGGAGAGCGTGCGTTCGCCGCTCTAGATTGTGGTTTGGAGTGCGTCTCGAAGTGCGTCGTGGATGTCGTGGGTCTGGAACCTGTACGGATAGGGTGGAAAAGGCGGCAGCAGGGATTGCTCGTTTCATCTATCCGCAAATAACGCTTGCCATCGTTCGCGTCAGGTTAGTGATTCTATGAATGAGTCCACGGTCAATCGCCCTGCCGTCGTCCAGATGTCGAAAGCAGCCGGCAGCGCGGTAATCGTTGCCTGGCGCGGGTTGGACCCGAACCACTCGCTCAACATCCTCTTCGACGTGTACGGTAGCCGCAGAAGCTGACGATTGCCGACAACAGCTTCACGTCGCCAGCGATTGCCGTCTTCAACGGTGATCTGTTGCTTGCCTGGACGGGCACCGACACCAATCATTCGCTGAACGTCCGCAAGATCTTCCTCGCCCCGCTGCGGGCCGGTCCCAAGACGATCCTCTCGCAGTTTAGCAGTGACGCGCAGCCCAACCTCACGAACCGTCATAGCAGCATTGTGCTGAGTTGGTCCACCCGCGCCGCCCATCTCCACCTGGCGGAATCCAGCGACGGCGTGCATTTCGCGACTGCGCTGGGCGGCGGCCTCCCACAGCTCAGCAATTTTGGCGTGGACTATCTGCAGTTCAACACCGAGGGGAACCCGAAGACTGGATTGGTTGGACGGGAACTGATTCCGTCCACCACCTGAACGTCCAGTGGACGACCCACTTTCCGCAGTGGCCCGACCCAGCTGCGACCAAGACGGCGCTGCCGGAGGCCGGGCTTGGCAGCCCAATGCTGGGGTTCGATGAGGGTCTGCTGATTGCCTGGACAGGCACCGACCCGCTCCATCACCTGAACGTTGCTCGGCTCACGGGATTCTGATGACTGGCACCACCGCTCGGCACTCCGGCGATTTTGTCTGACGAAGCCGAGAGCAAGCCATCACGATCGGAATCGCGTCTGCGGTTCCCCACGGGCGCGGATTGCGCCCCAGGTTGTGTCTGAGCTGTGAAGATCAGGCTGCGTAGTGAGACGGTGGTGAGACTCCGGCGTGGTTTGTTTGAGGGTAACGACGGGTCCGAACACGGATGCTGCCCTATAGCGGAGGCAGGCGCACGGCCAAGGACGGCGCCGTGTCCGCGCACCTGCCTATCCGCCAGCAGTCATTGTGCCACAGGAGAAGGGACACGCAGGTGCGTCGCACTCTGCCAAACGTGCCGGCGCGGGCGGCACTGCGCCGTACGGAAAAGGTACACAGGAGGGTTCTCGATGAACTGGGAACGGATGAGACAAAGTATCGCTTGGTTCATGAGCATTGTAGCAGCCGCCGTGCTGGTCGGCAGCACTTTCATCGCCTGCGGCGGCGCGGTGGCGCACGCCGCGCCGGCACCACGTGCCATCGAGACGACGCCAGCGTTCGGGATTCCGCACGAGACCAGCAAGGTCACGTTGCATGAGACCAGCATTGACGGCCCAGCGTTCTGGTCACAAGAGTCTGACGGCGCTCCAGTTGGGCCTTTGACGGTCCTCGCCTGGACCGGCACCGATCGCCGCCTCAACTTCATCTACTCCAACAACGGGACCGCCTTCTTCGGGAAGGTGACGCTCAACGAGACTTCGATTGCCCGGCCGGCCGTCGCGAGAGGGCCAGGCGCAGATGGGCAGGCGAGTACCGCGCCAGTGGCCCTGGCCTGGACCGGCACCGACCCCGGGCGCCACCTGAATGTGCTCTACCGCTTGGCGAACGGCACCACGATGAAGCTGACAGTGCCCAACAACAACAGTTTCACCGCACCCGCCCTCGGCTGGCTCAGCCAGGACACGATCAATAAGACGCTATTGCTGGGGTGGGCCGGGACGGATGAGGGCCATTCACTGAATCTCATGCCCATCAGTATCACGAGCGATGGACTGGTGGCGGGCACCAAATCCATCTTCTTCGGCTTCCACAGCTTCGGCCCGCCGCAGTTGGGCGTCGCCGTGCCCCAGGGCAGCTTGGCGTCGGCATTTGACGTGCTGAGCTGGAGCGACCTTGCGACCCATCGCCTGGCTTGGGCGTTGTCGCCCGACGGGAAGACCTGGACCCAAAAGCCGATGTTCCCGGAGGCGAGCGCGGCAGGACCCGGCATGAAAGGAGCCCTACCCGTCCATATACCGCAATACTGGACAGCGTGGACGGGCCTGGACCCGGCCCACCACGTCAACGTCCTGTACGCGGTCAACTTCGACGCCTGGTCCACCAACTTCGTGAAAGGCACGCTGCCGGAGACGGCAGTAGGCGGCTCACAGGTCGGCTTCATCTTCGGCGACACGATACTCGTCGCCTGGACCGGCACGGATTCGCTGCACCACCTCAACATGGCAATGATTGGCGTGTAGGGGGCCAGCCTGCCGGCGCGCCAACGTATGGGAGGACTTGAGGGAGGACAGGTGCTAAGGTGCTGGCCGCTGCACGACGACCTCTTGAGCGGAGCGGGGCAGTTCCAAACGGGTAACTGGGACGTGCTTCACTCCGCGCCGTTCGCGCATGCGCGCAGTCGCGCTGACGCACTGAGCTTCCGGCGGGCACCCCATGACCCTTTGGCGCCCTCTGGCACCTGGGTCCACATCCTGGCATGGGCAGGAAATCACTCCGCTTTCGCCCTCCGTTTGCTCTGCTCTTGCTCGATTGGCAGCTTGCTGGCGACTCTCGGGAGCCGTCTTGGGAGCCGTCGCGGGTGTCCCAGGGCCTCATCACCACCTGGCAAAACAACCGGCTCGGCGCAGTCGAGGAACGAGCTCATCAGGCTCTTGAGGTACGTCGAAAACCGTGACAGAACACCCATAGCTCACGCTCCTTCCGGGAACCGAGATTCTCCTCGGCTCTGTGCAACGCCCCTGTAGGTAGCCATTGCCCCGACGAGCTGGAAGGCGCGCGAGATAGCAGAGGGCGCTGAAGTTGCCGTCACCGTTCCCTTCCACCGTGGTGGCGCGTTGGCAGTCGTTGCGCCCATTCCACCCGCGACGGTTTCGTTCCACGCCAGGGCGACGGTGCATCCGGCCGGCTCGGTAAGCATAGAATCGCTGCCGAAGTAACTGGCCAGGCTGCTACCCCGAGATGGGCGGATCGGCTGCCTACTCGAGTTGGTGCCTGGAGGAAACGTCCTGACCTGCGGCGTGGGGGTGTCCCTGTTGGCCATGACGAGACCGGCCATTTCCCGGGCGCGTGTGCCGGTCGCGCGATCGGGGAGTTTACCGTCTTCCGCAGAATCTGGGAACAAAGCGTGACCAGCGCACGCACTGCTGTGTCCGTGTTGTGATCGCCCACAGGTACACTCCCGCTCGGAGAGGACTGGTGGCGGGTGGGAGCCCGCTGGATTGCCCAGACCGCCCCCTGAAAGGAAGTGGTCGCCATGCGCGAGAGAAATGTACGGATTGCGATGATTGTCGTGGACCTGTTTGCCGCGGTGAGCGCTATCGTGGGCGCCGTGGGGCTGGTCGTTGGGTTTATGAACATCCCGCTTAGTGTGTTGAATGGGACACCGTTCGCGGACTTCACCGTTCCCGCGCTGCTGCTCGGCATCGTAGTGGGAGGCAGCGCACTGGCGGCAGCGGCAATTGCGCTGTTCGGGCCTGGCAAGCCCGCGGTGTTCGGGCTGTGGAGGTCCGATACGCTGGCGTCGGCGACGGCCGGGTGCATCATGGTGGGCTGGATGGTGAGCGAGGTCGCCCTGATTGGCCTGGGCTCGTGGTTACAGCCGACCTACTTCGCCGTTGGCCTGGTGATGATTGGGATGGCGGCCCTGCTACAGTGGGCTGAGCCCCATCGGATCGGACATCAGACTGGTGTGAGCGTCCGACATCGGCATCACGCAGCGGCCTGAACGGCTCGTCGGTCGCGCGATCCGGCATTGCAGGAACGGGGCAGATGCCGGCCGCGCTGGCCAGCGCGGCGAAGACGCAGGCAGGCCTATGCGCACGTAATGCATGGCCTCGCAATGAGCCGCACGCGTTGAAGGAGGCCTAGTGATGAGTACAGATGTCAAGCATGCAGTGGCCACGACGTCCGCTAGCGCGGAGCGCGGGAGTCTCACTACAGGCATAGGCGATGAGCGCAAGATGACGGCCAGCGTCCGCGAGATCCTCAACCGCCACCCTGCCGTCGGTCTCGCCGTGGGAGTAGTCCGCCATGGGTCCCTTGAGTACTTCTATGGGCATGGACTGGCAGACATCGCATCGCACACACCTGTCACCGAGGATACAGTCTTCCGCATCGCGTCCATTACCAAGACCTTCACAGCGATTGCCGTGATGCAATTGTGGGAACAAGGGCTCGTTAACCTGGACGCTCCTGCCAACGAGTACTTGCGCGCCTACAAGTTGATTCCTACCAGAGCGAGCTTCTGCCCGGCGACCGTACGCCATCTGCTCACGCACACTTCCGGTATCCCCGAGGTGGTGTACTGTGCCGATCTGCTCCATCCCGGCTGGGGCCCATTTGGAGAGC
>DATGEP010000065.1:0-6891 GCA_035310125.1 Ktedonobacterales bacterium | reverse complement strand
TTCTCCCCGGACTGGATCACCGAGTCGTGGTCATTTGCCGCGCCCTTCGCCCAACCTATCGTCACGCTGGATTATAAGCGTCACATTCCGCCGCACAAAACGCCGATCCCGAATCTCTATATGGCCAACATGTTCCAGGTCTACCCGCAGGACCGCGGCCAGAACTACAGTATCAAGCTGGCAAACGAGCTAGCCGGCAGACTGCTGAACGAAGAGCGAGTTTCATAGGATGGCCTATGAGATATAGTATAGGATCCAGCAGAAGCTAGATAGCGGTAGCATGCACTTACCTCCAAAGGCCACGGCTCTGTTGACGGAAAAGCTCCTATCGGTGGCCTCTGCTCCACGCCTCCCGCACCGTCTTCCAGCAGGCGGCATGACGACTCTACCGGCGCTCTAGCCGCCGATAGCGCCCATTACCGGTAGCAGCGGCGCGATGTCAAAGCGCAGGAGCGCATGCGCGTCGCGCAACGCCTGCTCCACGGTGGCGGGATCGTCGCCGCGGGCGAAGATGAAGCCGAGGTAGCTGTTGCCCTCTGGCAGCGGCACCACTGCCGTATGCGGTTTGATGCTGATCTCCACGCCGGTCACATGGGGCACGCTCTGAGCCTCCTCCACACCGTGCACTGCTTTGAGGATGCCGCCTTTGGGGATGGGAATCATCATGACGCCGGTCGCCGCGCCGGAGCGGTCGAACGAAGCAATGGGGAAGGAGAGCGCGTGGCGCAGGATCAGCTCTTCGAGGCACATCCCGGTGCCGAATTCGAGGATGGTGGAGCAGAGGCCACCGATGGAGCGCCCCGCGATCTCGAGCATCCAGGGGCCGCGCTCGTTCACGCGCAGCTCCGCATGCACCGGCCCGTCGCGCAGGCCAATGGCCGCCGCCGCCCGCGCCGCGCAGTCCGCGATGGTGGATTGCGTCTCTGGTGGCAGCCGCGATGGGGTGACATAAATCGTCTCCTCGAAGAAGGGGCCGTCCAGCGGATCGGGCTTGTCGAAGAGCGCCAGCGCATGGAGGTCGCCGTCTGTCAACAGCCCCTCTAGCGCGACCTCGAAGCCGGGAATGAAGTCCTCGACCAGGATATCTGTCGCCTCCACGGGGTTGCCGTCGCTCAGTAGCAGGCGCTTCAGCCGTGCGAAAGCAGCGGCGAGCTGGCGCGGGTCGTCGGCACGGATGACGCCCCGGCTGCCATTGAGGCGCAGCGGCTTGACGACGCAGGGATACGTCACGCGGGCGGCAACCTCGGCGGGATCGCTCGTCAGGGGGAAGCGGCGGAATACGGGCGAGGATACGCCATGCGCGGCAAAGAGCGCCCGCATGATGCCCTTATCGCGGGCGGCTTCGGCGGCATCGAGGGAGTTGTGTGGCAGACCCAGCGCGGCGGCGGCATGTGTGGCGAGGAGCGTGCCACTGTCGTCCAGCGCGACAATGGCATCCAGCGGATGCTCGGCGGCGTATGCGACGATTGCCGCGGTGGCAGCTTCAATGTTGGCGAAATCCAGCGGCAGAGGGATGTCCCATAGCTCGGTGAGCTGAGTGGGCACATCTATGCCACGCACAATATCTACGTCCAGGCCCGCCGCCGCCTCCAGGAAGGCCCCCGCGCGGTAGGTGTTGGGCGAAATGAGAAGGAGCAGGCGCTTGCGCTGATCACGCTTCTCGATCATGTCCATTCTTTCTTGCCTCCACTGCGCTTAGGAAGTCGCTTCGCCGCAGAGGGACGACCCAACATCGCCGGGAGCGACCGAGACCCACCACACGCCCGCTTGCGCTGACTGGAAGACGATGCCGGCGCCGGTGCGCTTGCCCGCCGGAATCGTGCCGGTGACGAGCGGTGCGCCATCGCAGCTTCCGGTGCGAATGGCCCACGTCGCGGGTGCTGTCACCGTGCTGTTCAGCGTGACTGTTATTCGCGTGGAGGCAACCGGCTCTACGAGCGCGGTACCACGACCGACACCGTTGCTGCCCACGTCTGGCGGATACAGATCGAAATATTGGCGCCGGTCAGAGAGTGGATTCCCGCAGGCCACAATGGGCGCACTGGCATCATTGGGATGGTCCAGCACGACGACATAAAGGTTCGCGCTCGGCGTCACGCTCACATCCATGCCGCCGCGTGGGTCCGGGCGGGTCGCGGCGGGTGGGGCCGTCGCGCCGCCGTTGTTGGTCGGTGTGATGATGTTGCCATCCGAAAGCGCGGCGACGAATGGGCCGATGCACGATCCCGCCCGAAGCTGCGCGGGATGCGGAGCGCCGGTGACGGGAATCGCGCTGCCACGGTAGAACGGCGCGACATGTAAAGCATCGAAGGGCGTCAGCGAGGCCGTGCCCGCTCGCTGCGACGCGCCTTGCGCCACCAGCGAGACGCTCACGGGGCTGGCGAGCGGCGCCGCGAGACCATGTGTGCCACATCCCGCCAGCGCCAAGACCACTAGCAACGTGGCTACTACGATGACAGGGAAGAAACTACGAGGCCGCACCATGACATCATCCCCAAACATGCTCAGACCACCGCCGGCTCATCCATAGGGCACGCCGAGCGCACCGCCGCCGCCAGCTCGCCCGCCGTTTTGGCGAATATCACCCGCCCCGGCGCTTGTGCGTGGAATTCATCGAGCGTCACGTCGTCGAGGAAGCGCGCCCCAGCGTTGTCCAGGAGAACGCGCGGCAGCACAATCAGATCGTCGTGGGTAAAGTCACCGCAGCGCGCCTTCACCTCATCCAGCACATCCTGCCCACAGAGCAGGCCAGCCACCGTCACGAGCGGGCCGAAGAAGCGATTGACGACGGGAAGCACGCGGATCTCCAGGCCCGTCGCGCGGCGGATGTCCGCCGCGATACGCTCGATGATGGGCGCGGCCATCGTACTCGTGACAATTGCCAGCCGGGGGCGTTGCGGCGCGGCGCTGGCGGGGAGCGTTCGCTTGGCCTTCCGCCAATCGTCCAACAGCTTGCGCGTCATGCCGACGCCGTTCTCGATCTGTGCGTAGTCGCCATAGTGACGGGCTGGCGGGAACGGCTGCTTCGTGACGTAGTACCACTCGTCCGAAAGGTAGACAAAGGGCTGGCCATGTGCGCCCGGCTCGGCGGCGAAACGCGTCTGCCAGCGTCCGACGCGCTCCATTACGTCGCGGGCCTCTTTCAGCCGGAAGGGGCGCATAGGAGGCAGCGCGCCGACCTTCAGCATGTTGTTGAATTTGGTGAGGCCGACGGGCACGGCGGAGATAGACTGGACGATGGGCCGTAGCTGCGCCAGGTCGGCAATGCTGCGCTCCAGCTCGTCGCCGTCGTTGATGCCGGGGCAGAGCACGAGCTGCGTATGACACTCGATACCCATGTCTCCCAGCCGGCGGAGCTGATCCAGAATCTCGCCGGAGCGGGGGCCATCCACCATCTTGCGGCGCAGCTCGGGGTCGGTCGTGTGGACGGAGACGTAGATGGGACTGAGGCGCTGCTCTTCCAGCCGCTGCCAGTCCTGCTCCTTGAGGTTCGTGAGCGTGATGAAGTTGCCGAAGAGGAAGCTGTAGCGGTAGTCGTCGTCTTTGATGTAGAGTGTGTCGCGCATGCCCAGCGGCAGGCCGCGCTGTGGCTGGCGGCGCTCCGGCAGGCCCTTGACAAAGCAGAAGACACACTTGTTGGCGCAGATACGAATGAATGGAGCTGGCTCTTCGCCAAAGCGGATACCCATCTCCTCGTCCGGTTGTTTGGCCACCAGCACCTCTATCGCGCGGCCATTGCGCTCGACACCAAGCAACAACTCATCCTCAGAGGCATAGAATTCGTAATCCACCAGATCGCGGATGGGTTTGTCGTTGATGGTTTTGACGAGGTCACCGGATTGGAGGCCGGCCAGATCGGCGGGGCTTTCCGGCACGATTTCGCGCACCCACCCATACAGCTTCGGCATATACTGCTACAGTCCTATCGCGTGAGATACCCGCTATCATTGCGCGGAGCGTCATTCGTTTTCAGCGTCTCAACCTCAGAATTATAGCCCTGTCCGCGCGGTAGGGTCAAACCAACGCATCATAGAACATAGCTTGACAATAAGATTTGCGATTCATATACTGGTTGGAGCTATCCCCGATATCTCTTCCCCAATGTGAGTCTGTAGTGCGAAATCTCATCGAAGGCGGATGGCCGGCGTGTCTCCTGTGAACGCCGGCCGGCAGAAAATGCGAGGTGGCGCATGGCTTCTTCGGTCGGAGCACAGTGGCGAATTGTGGGAGACTATTTCGAGAACTGCAATTGTGACGTCGTGTGTCCGTGTCTCGTCTCCACGAGCGCGCCCATGACGTCGCGGCCGACGACGGGCGCTTGCGAAGTGGCGTTCGGCTTCCATGTCAATAGCGGGCAGTATGGTGCTGTCGCATTGGACGGTCTCAACGCGGCGATGATTGCGCGTACGCCTGGCCCAATGGCTGATGGAAACTGGAGTGTCGCGCTGTATGTGGATGAACGGGCCAATGAACAGCAGCGCGCCGCTCTCCAGGCGATTTTCCTTGGGGAGAACGGTGGGCCGATCAGTCAACTGACTCCGCTCGTCTCTAACGCGCTTGGCGTCCGAGCGGTGCCGATCACCTTCTCTATCGAAGGGAAGCGGCGATCCATCGAGATACCTGGTGTGATGAGTATGGCAGTAAAGCCGCTCCCCTCTCTGGATCCCAGTCACGAAATCCAGGCGGAGAACGCGCACCCCTTCGCTCCCGCCGTCGCGCTGGCCGTCGGAGATAGCAATAGCACCTGGGCGGATTACGGCATGCGCTGGGATAATTCCGGCAAGAACGGCCACTACGCTGGGATCACTTGGTCCAACAGCTGAACGCCCGCGCCATGCAACCTTCGTCTTAGGCATCCTGTAGCAGTGGGAGGCCGTTGCCGCTTCGGCGCGCGGTCTCTCGATGGGTATGTATTGCCTGGAGGACCCCATGATAGCCTCCAATCGCCCGCTTCTACGCCTGCAATATGGTGCTATCCTGGCGCTGCTCCTCGGTCTGGCTGGTTGTGCGTGGGTGCTGTTATCGCGCCAAGCCGCCGGCATGGGCATGCAGGGCATGGGGATGCAGGATATGGGCCTGACGATGGGGATGAGCGCGCTGCTCTTCCTCTCCATCTGGGTCGTCATGATGGTCGCGATGATGTTTCCCACCGCTCTACCCATGGTCCTCACCTTCGCTACGATCTCCGCACGAAAACGTGAGCGCGGTCAACCATTCGTTCCCACGTGGGTGTTTGTGGGCGCGTATCTGCTCGTCTGGGCGCTCGCCGGTCTACTGGCCTATGCGCTCGCCGTCGGCGCCGATTCGCTCGCCGCGCGCGTTCCGTGGCTGCAGGACAACGCTGGCCGTATCGGTGGGATTACGCTGATACTGGCCGGCGTATATCAGCTCACGCCGATAAAACGTATCTGTCTGATGAAATGTCGTACTCCAATGGGATTCATTCTTTCGGCGTGGCGCGATGGTTATGGAGGCGCGTTTCGGATGGGCGTGGAGCACGGCCTCTATTGCATGGGCTGCTGCTGGCTGCTCTTCGTTATTCTTTTTCCGCTTGGCATGATGAATATCGTGGCGCTGGCCACGGTCACCGCGCTCATCTTCGCGGAAAAAGTCTTCCCGTTCGGTCTCCTCGCCAGCCGGATCGCCGCCGTTCTGCTCCTGGCTTATGGTGCGCTCGTGCTCATTGTGCCCGCCGCCCTGCCGGCGGCTATGTAAGCCCAGACGGCCTCCCACTGCGCCCATGAGCCGGTCTGTGGTGGGATGCGGCATATGATATCCTCCCGCAGCTACCGTAGCTGCCCGCACGCCGCGCGGTTGTCACTCATCCGTGGGCGCGTTTACGCCGAGGATGCGGTCGTCGCCCGCGCGGCGGGTGATGTGTTGCTGGTCCAGGTGCTCGAAAATGGCGAGCATGTATTTGCGGGTGGTGCCGAGCAGGTCGCGGGCATCGGCAACGGTGATGGTGTCGTGCGTGCGCAGGTAGCCGACGATGCGGCGAATGGCCTCACTGTGGGCGGCGGGCGTGAGGAGGATGGCATCGCTGACCTTGAGTAGTGTGCCACGCTCGATGAGCGCGGCGGTCACTTCCAGCCCCACGGCTGCCTCCACGTCCGCGCGGTCTGGCGGGCCGAATGGGTCGCGCTCGAAGCGTTCCAGCAGCGCCGCGACGGCGCGCGCTTGCTCAGGTGTCATACGTGGCGCGAAGGCAGCAAGCCGGACGAACGCGCCGCGTCCGCCTGGTGCGGCGCCGACCTCAGCCAGCGTATCCGACTGCGCCAGCGCGGCCAGCGCGTCGCCAGCGTCGCGCATCGAGAGGCCCAGCCGCGAGCGCCATTCTTCGCGGGGCATGCCGAGCCGCAGCGGGTATTGCCGGTGATACTCGCCCAGCCAGCGTTCGGTATCGGCCCGCAAGCGTTCCCATTCGGTCGCCGCGTAGACTCGCGAACCCACGCGCACGACCATGCCGCGCGCTTCGAGCGCGGCGACGGCGGCGAGCACATCGTCCGCCGGTAATTCGATGGCGGCGATCAGCGCAGCCGGCTCGCGTCCACCGTACGCGGCGGTTTTGCTGGCTTTCGCGCCCGCCGCGCCCTCTGGGCGCAGCGCCGCGAGCACTAACTCTTCAGGGTCGCCCTGTGCAAGCGTGCGCAGACGGGCCAGCACGGTAGCTTCGCGTTTGCGATGGCGGCGCGCCCACGGCTCGATCACGGAGCCGCCGCCGACGGTGAGGCTTGGCGAGGGGATGCGCACGATGAAGCGGTCGCCACGGGCGACGACGAGCGGGCGCGCGAGCCGCAGCTGTGCCCAGCCGCTCTCGCCCGGCTGAAGCTCGTCGGACTCCAGGAGCAGTACGCGAGCAGGTACTTCCGCCGCCCCCGCGTAGACATCCAG
>DATGEP010000064.1:0-59464 GCA_035310125.1 Ktedonobacterales bacterium | reverse complement strand
GGCGGCGTTCTTCGGGCTGGCGATGAACCTGAACTATTTGCTGGCGGGCACGGTCTCGACCAATCCCATCCTGGGGGTGCTGGCGCTCTTCCTGATCCTGGCGTGGCGCGTCGCCGGCTACTACGGGGTGGACCGCTACCTATTGCCGCTGCTGGGCACCCCCTGGACTGGCTCGCTGGCGCGTAATGTCCAGCCACCAGAGCCAAAGTCACCGACCACACCACGGACACCGCCTATCCCAGCGGCCCAATAGGTGAGTGCCACGAGTTAGCAGGTGAGTAGCAATCGGTTGATGGTACATTCTGAGTCTGCACAATGATGTGCTGGATTTCCAAGGTCAAAGATGGCCACGACGGGACCGTAGTACGAGGCAACAACCTCATACTACGGTCCCGTCGTCCCTGGAGAGGTCGCCTCATGGCACTATCTGTGGGGTAAGCGCCGTTACTCCAACTAGCACAGGATAGCGATACGCTACGTCACAACCACTGTCCACGCTACGCGAGGGGCAGAGATACAGTAAATGTGGCGCCGTGCCCTGGCTCGCTCGCCACAGCAATGGCTCCGCCGTGTGCGGTCACAATCCACCGGGCGACCGCGAGACCAAGCCCCGCACCTTCCGGTTTTCGCGCTTCGCTGCCGCCCGTTCGTGCGGACTTGGACCGAAAGAACGGGTCAAATACATGAGCCAGATCTTCAGCAGCGATGCCGATGCCGCTATCTCGCACCGTCAGCTCCACAAGATGGGCATGACCCGGCAGGCGGCGCGGAAGGAGGTGACGTTCGTGTGTCCGCCGCACAGATAGCTCGATGGTACCGTTTCTGGGTGTGTAGCGAATGGCATTGTCCAGCAGAATCAGAACGAGCTGCTTAAGCCGATCGTGATCTCCCTGAACGGCAATACTGCCAGATGTGCCACCTGTTTCGTCGTGCGAATAGTTGCCAGCAAGGGTCAATCCGCTCGCATGGGCAATCGGGGCCATCTTCGTCAGCGCTTCTGATGCCACAGCAGCGAGATCCACCTTGCGCCGCGCAAACTGACCCGGCGCGGCCTCGTCGCGCGCGAGCAGCAGCAAGTCGTCCACGAGCCGCGCCATATAGTCCACCTCGGAGACAATCTCCCGCACATCGTCGCCAAGGCGCGCCGCGAGGCCGCCGCTATCCATGCGAGAAACTGGTGATGCGCTATCGAGAGGCAATGACGTACCCTGACTGACTAGGCCATTGCTGGCGGCTTGCGCCGCGAAGAGCTCCGAGTAGCTATCGGGGGAAGCCGTGGATTTAGAGGACACAACCGGCGTGCGGGAGTGAGATGAGATGGCGGATAGCTTCAGCAATCCCCGCGCGACAAGCTCTGCCTCCGAACGGACGATTGCGAGTGGTGTACGCAGCTCGTGCGAGGCCGCCGCCGCGAAACCGCGCTGGCGCTCGTAGGCGACACGCATTGGTTGAAGCGCCTGCCCTGCCAAATAGAAGCTCGCGACGGCGGTAATCACCAATACGCCACTGCCCACCGCGGCCAGGATGAGTAGTAAATCGTGCAGCTGACGGTAGCGGGCGTCGAGCGACATGCCGACTTGCAGCGCACCGACAATCTGGTCGCGCTGCAAGATCGGCAGCGAATAGAGCCGAAATGCGCGCTGGTCGTCGCCTACAGTCACGAACGTGGACGGCTGCCTGCCAGAAAGCACGGGCTGCAGAGCGGCGACATCCGGCAAGCCAAGCGCGCGTACATTACCGGGATCGAACGTGACGACCCCGCTCTTGTTTACCAGTACCGTAAAGACATCCGGGCTGGTTGGCTCATATTGTTCGGCGAGGGGGTCATTGCCATCGCGCCGATCCGTACTGGCTGCTGGGAGTGCAGCCGACCCAATAGTTGCGGTGCCCTCCTCGATCAGAACATGGGCGGCGCGCTCATGTAATTGGTCGTTCACCTGCTGGTCGGTCGCGTGAACCTCCCAGGCGTACACGGCGATTGCCATCAGCGCGAGTATTCCGGCAACTACCAGGAGATTGACCACGATGAGCCGCCCACGGGCAGATCGGTAGGGGTGCGGACGTATCGCGCCCTGGCCGTACAAAGTGCGCTGCCACCGATGGGGACTGGCGAATCTAGGGAGATTCACGTGCCATGCCTCCCTTTGTCGAAGCGCGCAGTGTATAGCCGACTCCACGCACCGTATGCAGCAGCTTCTCCGATGCGTCACGGTCAACCTTCTCACGCAGATAGTGGATGTACGTATCCAACACGTTGCTCCCGGCCTCAGTCCCGTCGGGCCAGACCCGGTCCGAAAGTTGATGCCGCGTAAGCACTCGGCCCGCATTGCGTGCCAGAAATTCGAGGAGCGCGAACTCACGCACAGTGAGCGGAATAACCCGATTGCCGCGCGTCACCTCGTGGCGGAGAAGATCCACCGTGAGATCGGCAACTCGCAGTTGTGTCGCTTGGGTCACAGGATCGAATGCGTGAGGCCGTCGAGCCAGCGCTCGCAGGCGGGCGAACAGCTCATCCATCGGGAATGGTTTGGTGAGATAATCGTCGGCGCCGGCATCGAGACCAGCTACTTTGTCATCCGTTTCACCGAGCGCGGTAAGGAGCAGCATCGGCACTCGAACGCCGCGTCTGCGCGCCGTCCGGCACACCTCAATCCCCGATTGTCCTGGCAACAGCACATCCATAATCACAACATTGTAGGCGGTCGGGGAGGTCGAGAGGCGATCTAGCGCGGATTCTCCGTCGTAGACTGCCTCCACGCTGTAACCTTCGTCTTCCAGGTTACGCTGGTAGCTGCGCGCCAAGCGCATCTCATCCTCGACTAACAGGATATGCACCGCCCGCACCTTTCGCCTCAGAGCCGTAGAAACGAATCCGTGCCGTCATTGTATCATCGTGCTGGTGGCCATCAGCGCTGTCCAGATCAGCGCGCCTCAACGAGTTGTCGTGGGGCTAGTCCGTTCTCGCGACGAAACATGAGAAGATTCTCAGCGAACTTCCACACATTTCTCATATGACATTGATATCGTCAAGTCATGCGAACACATTCAGCCGACTCACCGAGTACATCGCGGGTACGCCCAGGTGTATCCACAGCCATCAAGCCACCGAGAACCGTCACAAGTGGGGCGCGCACACTACTCGCCGAGGCGCCGCGCGCACGCACGGGTTCGGCCTGGGTACTGCTGCCGCTTCGGCTCTTCCTGGCTGTGACATTTGTGTACGCTGGGCTGCAAAAGCTCGCGGATCCACAATTCTTCAACCCCTCAGCGACCAATTACATTGGAAAGCAAATCACTGGCTTTGCGATTGGCTCGCCAATTGGGGGCTTTCTGCTCCATGTCGTCGTTCCCCATGCCGCCGTCTTCGGTGCGCTTGTCGCGTACGGAGAGCTAGCGATCGGTCTTGGCACACTGGCCGGGCTGCTTGTACGGCCCGCGGCGTTCTTTGGAGCGCTCATCAGCCTGCTGTTTTTCCTCTCCGCGAGTTGGCGCGTTCATCCTTACTTCTACGGCGCCGATATCGGATTTGTTTTCGCCTGGCTAACGCTCGTCATTGCTGGTCCACTAGCGGGCGGTTGGCCGGCGTTCGATGCCGTACTGGTCCATCGAATCATGCCGCATATTCCGATAAGATATCGCGATTCGACGGCGCGAGCCCTTACGCTTATCCTTGGCACGGACGGCGCACTATCGAGCCCTGCCGCTGGCGAGGTGGAAGCGCACAGCGACATTCGCCCGCTCGCGGCTGGATTACCGGCGCGAGCTCCCGGTGCTCGCCAGCCACAGCAGACTCGTACCGGACGACAGGTACACCCGACAAGGGGACGTGTTAGGACCCAGGCGTCCGCCACCCGTCGCGAGTTCATGCGCGGTACGCTCGCCGGTGCAGCAAGCATGCTTGGCGTGGTCTTCCTTGTGTCCCTGTTTCGGCGCGGCGATGACTCGGCGGGCTCCTCTGGCTCAGTGAGTGGCGCCGGTGCTGACGCGACTGCGACCACCTCAGCGGCAGGGCCGACCGTCACCGGTGCGACTTCTGGCGCGGCTGGCGCAATCGCGCAAGTCAGCTCGGTGCCTGTCAACAGCGCGGCGCAATTTACTATCCCGTCAAATGGCGATTCGGGAGTCCTTGTACATCTCAGCAACGGACAATTTGTTGCATACGACGCCATCTGCACGCACGCCGGCTGTCCCGTCCAGTATGATCCGAGCAGCCAGTTACTCATCTGTCCATGCCACGGCGCCGAATTCGATCCCGCGCATCAGGCGGCAGTTGTCCAAGGACCAGCCGACACAGCCCTTGCGACTGTGTCAATCCATGTGGACAATGCAAGCGGCAATATCACGTTGGGATGACTGGGGAACGAAAGCGAGATGTGCGCGGCGACTACTATCCCGCCACACACAGGGAGCCGCTTCGGCCATCGCCCCACCCGATGCTCATTCATTTCCCAATAGCGCTGCTCTTTGCCAGCGTCGCGCTGGATTGGGTCGCCTACTGGCTTCGCTCTGCAAATCTCACGCGGGCGGGTTTCTATACGCACGTGTTCGGCGCCTTCACCGTCGGCATCGCCTGCCACCTTTCAACGGACCATCAGCCCGATCACGATGCATCACCAGGATCAGAAGCGGGCAGGCGGACGCTCCACGGCGCGACTCAGTGGGAAAGCCGCGTACCGGCCAGCTCCGTGCTGGCGAGATTCGCACGCCGCAGATCGGCGCCTTCCAGACCAGCGCCAGCAAAATCCGCGCAGCGCAGATCGGCGAGGGCAAGATTAGCGTAGGCAAGCTGTGCATCTCGTAGATCGGCTTCTTCAAGGTCAGCGCAATACAGATCTGCCCGTGTGAGGTCGCTTCCTTCCAGATCCGCCGCCCCTAGCTGAGCGTCGGCAAGGTTGGCGCCATGCAAGTCAGCGTTTGCCAGATCCGCCCCTTCCAGATCAGCTTGCGAAAGATCCGCGCCAGCCAGCGTCGCGCCTTCGAGGTCCGCGCCGCGCAAGTCCGCCGCGACGAGATATCCCCCCCGTAAATCGGCGCCAGCGAGCAACGCCGCACGGAGGCAGGCCGACGAGAGCATGACATCCGCCAAGAGTGCCCCGCGGAGGTTGGCCCGTGTGAGGTTCGCACCCGTGAGATCGGCACCTCGCAGGTCTGCGTTATGCAGGTCCGCCCCAGCAAGATTTGCGTTGCACAGACATATGCCGCGCAGATTCGCTTCCGCCAGAATCCAATGACGGAAATCGCGCCGGCCATATGCATAGGCTACCTGCAACTCTACAGCATAATTGGTACGTAGGGGCTGCATAGCTACTCACCGCCTTCGCTTGGTCCACCTTTGCGAAACATCATGCCGCCGTCAGGGATAACGCGTTACCGCACGGCTACACGCCGCAACTTTTGGCCTTCCGGGTTGCTATCGCCAGGGAAGAGAGGACCATTTTGAGTACCGAACATGCCATGTGGCATGTCCATGTGGTCTCACTTTCGAGCATAGAGCCGAGCGCTCACAGTAAGCTCACGAACCCGGTTCGCGTCGGCACGGAACAGTCACATGCAATAACTACGGACGAGCACCAGCACCTCCAGCGATCATTCCTCGCGGTGCTTACATCTGGTTGTGCTCGGCGGTTCGTCATCCTTTGCATAGCCGCGTGGAGGGATCGAACGCTGCGACTTCCATCACACCACTCCTCACCCACCGAGCATGGAGCGCCTCGCGCACCGTGCGTGGAAGTGCATACTTCGTGAGAAAAGTCGCTGCGGCTCGTGTAGACATCGGGTTATCCTTTTTGTGTGGCTACCTTTCGCACGCGTTCGATAGGTGTTCCTCAGACACCCGCCGCGCGGCGGAGGTATAGCCGCCAGTGCGTATGCGTGCACAGCTCAGGCGACTGGCCATATGTGCACACGTACGCGCATTTGGCATGTCCACGCAGACACAAAGGAGCTAGCGCGCATGAGCGATACGACCGAGCAGAACGAGATTCTCGATGTGCGAACAATCCCGCCGGCCCAGCGGCATCCAATGATCTTCCAACGCTTCGCGGCATTGCCAGTGGGCGGAGGGTTTACTCTCGTCAACGACCATGACCCCAAGCCGCTCTATTACCAGCTAAACTTTGAGCACAGCGGCCAGCTAGGTTGGGAGTATCTCGAACAGGGGCCGGAAGTCTGGCGCGTGCGCATCAGTCGAACGGCAGCGGAGAGTAGCCAGAAGCACATTCCGCTGCGTCCGGTGACAAAGGAAACAGAGTAGTCCGCATGGAGCGCACATACGCTGGCCGCCCGGTCAATTTCGGCATGCCTACGGGGGACGAGCGACACCATACGGTGCGAAACCGAATGCTGCCAAAAGAACGCCTTGATCTCAAAGCGCTGCGCATCGCGGTCCATGGGTGGTGGCTGGGCAATCCGCTCGTGTATAAGCCTGGTGCCGCGGACCTGTGTGCGGTTGCCCGCGAGCTGGCCAGCGCCGGAGCGGCATCCGGCACGCTCGTCCTGAGCGACACACGCCCAGATAACGGTTCCGCCGTGGCGGAACCGCATGTCGCCCGACACGATATAGTACAGGCCGTACTCATTCTGCGTTCGGCGATCCCGCGCCCGCTGCTCGGAATGGCCGCTGCGCTCGCCGTCGCGGAGATAGCGGACGGTGCGCTCGACCATTTCAGCGCGGTTCAGTGGCCGTGGGATGTCATCTGCTACGACGATAGTTCTCGGCAGCACCAGCAGCGCCTTTGCCACGTGGTGGTGGAAGAGGAGGCGGATGTCGCGTTCGTGAGCCTGCGCCTCGCCCTTGGACGCATCTGGGCGGCAAGTGCCACAGATGGCGGAGCGACGGCATCGCTCCTGGCACGTCCCGACTGGCGCGAGGTTTTTCTCGCCAAGGTGCTCCACGCTCTCGACGGTCGCCTACGGTCCCTGATGACCGCAGAAGCTGATTCTGATGCGGAAAAGGGCAAGACGGCGCTTTACCAGGAATGGCAGCGCCGCCTGATGGTGCCCGCCCGTGTGATAGTCTTCTGCGGGGACGGCACTCGGCATCCTGGGACGGTCGTCGGGATTGCTCGCGATGGTGCGCTCCAGATGCGACGATCTGACCACGAGCAGGATCGCATCCGGCTTGCTGACGCGCTGGCAACCTGCGGTATCGGGCCGCTGATCGCACACGAGCAGATCGCGTCCGCATGGGATGCTAATTGGGGATAGCACCGGACCGCAAGAGATTGGTGGTGGCACTCCATTGCAGCCGTCGGTGAGGAGCGCTACCACGAAGTCGAAGAGTAGCTGGCGATCTAAGGAGGAGTGAGCTGATGGCAGACACCGAAAATACTGAAGACACCTACACGCTGGCGCTCGGCATCCTCGCCGGCACTTCCGCGTGCCTGCGCGCAATGTTAGAGCAACTTCCTCCAGACATCTGGCAGTGGTCGCCCGCGGCGGGGGAGTGGTCACCTCGGCAAGTACTCGACCACATGTTACAGGTAGAGACAGCGGTGATACCCGTACGGGTGCGTCGGATGATCGAAGAGGATGGCGCCCCCCTGGCTGGCGTGGCCCAGACCTCCATACCAGCCGCACCGGCAGAGGTGCTCAAGGCATGGTTGGCTGCGCGGGAACAGAATCTTTCGTATTTGCACACACTAACTCCCCCACAGCTCGCCCAAGGCGGCGAACACCCACGCTACGGGCGTATTAGCGCGCGCGAGCACATCATCGAATGGGCTTACCACGATCTTGAGCATATGCGGCAGCTGCAAGCCACGTTGGAAGCACGACTGTACCCTGCCATTGGTGGCTTTCGCGCACTCTATAGCAAGCCCTACCCTGAAGGCAATCCTTCCGCGTGACGCTGATCACTTTTCCTGAGCATGAGAACCCAGCCCGCGTGATGTAACTCGGATAGCTATGTCACGGAGCTGGTTGTCGCTTGTGGCACTACGAGCTATGTACCTGCATGCAAAGTTCCTGGCTCGGAGCGGCGCGGGCATGCGCCATGTAACTGCCTTTGGATCGTCATGGCGCAACCCGTCGTCACGTAATGCTCCGCGTTTATTTTGCCTTACCCATCCGCACGCGCCAAACTTCCGGCCCCTGTTCGAGATACTCCCAGAGCAGCTGCCCCGTATACTCAGCAACTAGCTGATAGTAGAGGGGCTTGGGGTCGTGGTCGTTGACGAGAACGAAGCTGCCACCCTCCGGCAACGCATTAAAGCGCTGGAAAATGACCTGATGGCGCTGCGCTGGCGGCAGGTGGCGCACCTCTAGCGCGTCGTCCGTCGCGCTGCCCGCCGGTTTTGCGCCGTCTGCCTCATCGTGAAGCGCCGCGAGGAGCTTTTGCTGGTCCTCAGACGAGACGACCTGCTCGACGATTGGCAGGTAGACACGCTCTTCCTTAGCCAGATGCACGGTGAAGAGCCCTTGAAGCTGGACAACCTGGCGCTCAAGCTGTCGCGCCAGCTTCGCTCGATCGCGCTCACCGGCGGAACGCACGCCGCGCGCGGTCTCCGCGATCTGCCGCGCATACTGCCCGAGGTACTCGTGATCAACGCTCATGGTTGCCGTTGGCCTGCCATGCTCGCGCAGGATCGGATCGAGTGCGGGGTAAAGTGTTTCTTCCTCACCACGCGCGTGCGGGAGAAGGTCACTCGTCAGGAAGGTAGTCAGCCGATCGAGCAGGTCTGCGAGGCTCGCGGCATCGAGGCCAGTGATGCCGGCCTCCACGTCGGCAACGTAGCCGTCGAGTGTCTCCGCGAGACCTTTGTGGTGCGCGCGGATCGCGGCTGTTAACTCATGGGTGGTCGCGGTGCTCATAGTAGAGTCCTCTCCATCTCATTCCAATTCGTCTACTGGCGCAGTCACGCCAGGCTTTCCGGTGTGGACCGGATTGGTCGTTGTAGAGCGCGGGAGGGACCATCGTGCGACCGGCACGTGCTGACATGAATCCCGACCATACACGTCAGACAATCGTTGTTGGCTGCATTGTCACTTCGAGCGCCAGACCAAGTATGTGTCGGCGCGAGACCACTTAGCAGCGACTTTTGTCATACCATGAGCAAAACCAGCGATGGCGACGCCGCTGTGTCTCGTAGCTGAACTGCGATAAATTCGGACCCGACTGTGCGCAAAGTCGCAGCATGCGCGCGACGCCAGCGGCTATGCTGAAAAGGAGCACGAATCGTGTGAAGCTACTCAGGAGGTTGCTCACCATGGAGAAGCTGCTGCCTCGCCCCGAACAGGTCCGCGTCCGGCCACCGCGAGCTGCCGCTTCGCGCAGCCAGCAACCTTTTACGGTGGTGGCGCCCGTGCTGCGCTCCGCGCTGTTGCTCGGCGCGGCTGGCGGATTCGTGCTGGCAAGCGTGCTGAGTCTCTCGCTCGCGTTCAGAGTATCACTCGGTCCCTGGTGGTCCGCTCTCGCGCAGGCACACGGACACCTGCAAGTGTATGGCTGGGCGGGTCTCTTCGTCCTGGGTGTGGCGCTCCACTTTCTGCCGCGCCTGCGTGGAGCGCCGCTCGCATGGCCGCGAGCGATACCGTGGCTGTTGAGTGCGCTGGTCACCGCGCTCGTGTTGCGAGGGCTGAGCCAGCCGCTATTGGCCATCGTTGGTGCGGAGAGTGGCTGGGCATGGCTGTGGCGCTTGCTGCTCGTGGCAAGTGGCGTACTGGAGCTACTCGCCATCGGAAGCGTTCTCGTGCTGCTCGCCGGTACCGCCTTGCGCCGCGATGGCCCAGCGCTCCGGGCGCGTCCGGCGTTGTGGAGTGTGTGGCCGTTTCTGCTCTGTGCCGTTAGTAGTCTGGTGCTCGCCGCGATAATCAACCTGATGAACGTCGTCGCGGCGTCATATGGTGGCGCCGCGCTCGTGCCGGCGGCGGGCGACGGGGCGAATGTGCTGCTGGGACTCTTTGGCTTTCTGGTACCGATGGCGCTCGCAATGTCAGCGCGGGCACTGCCGATGTATGCTGGCCTCGAGGCTTTTCCCCGGCGCGTTCTCTGGCCGGCGGCCCTCACGTATTGTGCCGGGCTGGTGCTTGCTTTGCTGGGTACTGCGAATAACCTGGCTCCTGGGACAGCACTCGGTCGCATCGGCGGCCTCGGTGTGGCCACTATGGGTGGCGTGCTGGTAGTCTTCATTGGTTTTTTCGTTCGCCTGATGGCAGGTCGGGGCCAGTTGCCACAGCGCGTACGATCACTCGCACCGGCTCCTGAACAGGCCGCTCGCACGTACAGAAAGCACGTCTCCAGCGAGCGAGCTACCTTCGGGCCGTACGTGCCGCTGATCGGCAGCGCGTACAGTTGGGCGCTGGTGGCCGGCCTACTCATGCTTCTCGACGGCGTCGCCCTCGCGCTGGGTGCTGGTATGCCCGTCACGTTGGATGCTCCGCGCCATAGTCTCGCGGTTGGCTTCATCGCCTTGCTTCTGGCCGGTGTCTCCACACGCATGATTCCTGGCTTCTCTGGTGGCCGACTGGCCTCTCCACGGTGGGTGGTGGCGCTCCTCTGGCTGGGAAACGGCGCGGCGCTGCTGCGCGTCGGGTCGCTGCTGGCGCTTCCGATGCTCGCCGGAGGGCTGGGCGCCGCCGGTATCACGCTGGATTCCGCGCTCTTCGGACTCTCCGGACCGCTGGGTCTCGCCTTCGCCGTCTGTCTGGTCATCAACCTGTGGCCGGCGCTATCGCCGCGCAGCCCCGTCACGACATGAATGAACAGTGGCAAGCGACATTCTGGACAATCTGGAGGAATACAAACTATGGAATTTGCGCAGTGTGAAGAATGCGGCACTCGAATTTTTCTGGCTGGCGAGTGTGTCCCAGCAGGGACGTATCTTCGAGTAGACGATGGATCGTTCCAGCGCCTGCATCTAACCGCCAGCGGTGAGTTGCCCGCCTCGTTCGATGGACATATCGCTCGCTACCGAATCGCGGCGGCGCCATGCGCCTGCCAGCTGCGGCAGACCAGGGACGCAGCCACTACAATTCCCATAGAGATCACCCACCCCATGGTTAATCGGGAGTTGGTATAGAGGTGGTCCGGGACGTACTTCAGTTGACTCTTCGGCAAGCGCCAGCAGCTTCAGGCCGCACCCCGCGCCGTATGCCGGTACGTCGTCGTTTGGGTTTGCTCCGTTCCCGACCGCTTCGCGCCCTCACGTCGCCTGCGCCGACTCCTCGAAAATCCGGCGGTACAGCAAAAGACATGCCTCGCCTGTGCAAGGAGCGGGATGAAACCCAGTGACACGGCCGTAGCCCTGCTCATCTACCAGCACTTCCGGCAGCCCAAGATCCTCGGAACTACTGATCTGGCGGCCCGAGGGCAACACGAGCGTCGGACTGCCCGCTACTTTTAAGCGCTCCCATCCCTCGCGCGCCTCCCGCAACACCAGCGACTTGTTCTGACCGCTATCGAAATCTTGGGCGAAGCGACCCATCTCCAGACCAACTCGATCGGCTAGATCAAAAAGGATGTGGCGCATCGAGACACAGCGGTTCTCAGCAAAGAAGGCAGTCCGTATCGCCCAGTCGAGCTCATCCGCCAGTGCCATATCCTGTCGCTCAGCGCACTTGACCGCTTCGAACGCCGGCCATAGGGTGACTGGCCACTCAGAAAGCGGTGCGTGCCACGGCTCCCATGGCAGCTCCGGCTCTACCAGCATCAGAAGCGGGCATTCGCTATCCAGCACGCGCTTGGGCGTCGGCTGCCGATTGATGTACTCCAGCGCCAGGCTCTTGTGCTCGATGATAACCCGACCGCGAAACTCGTCACGTAGCTTGCGCAGACGGTAGGCTACCACATAGGCGTAAGGGCACGCCAGATCCGCATACATGGCCACGTGTGGCAGGTCACTCATGGGGAGCCTCCTTCGATGTCGAGCGGCACGCACCCGATCTAAGCGGGACGCGGCGGGACACTTCGTGGAGCCGCCACGCCCCAGACGTTGGCGGCGACCAGCACCAGGCTGGCCCCCAACACCGAGGCGGCTATCTGCAGCGGCAGGGTCCAATCGAGCACAGCGCACGCGAGCGTGATAGGTAACGCGCCATTGAGCAGCCAGAAGCTCAACACTGCCACCCGCTGGTGCACGAGATCCCGCATCAGCGGCACCGGCTGCCGGCCGACGAGGGCTCCATAGCGGGCCTGCCAGATCAGAAACGGCACGATCTTGTAGAGATAGCCCAGCATGCTCTGCCCAAGCCAGCCCACCAGCGCTGCCAGTGCCAGCGCGACCAACACCGGCGGGGATCCCGCGCCCGTGAGCGCCACGACTACGCCAACCGGAATCACCACCGCCAGATAGGCAACGGCGACGATGCCATGTCGCTGGGTAATGTCGAGCGTTTTACGCATGCGTCCGCGGAGCATACGCCACGAATCATAGGCGAAGAGCCAGACCGCTGCGCTCAGTCCAAGACCCGCCACCGCTTGCAGCGGTGTCCAGTCAAGCGCGAAGCCAGCCGCCAGCCCGAGTATCCCCGCGTTGAGCAGCCAGAAGTTGCGACGCCCAAGCGTATCGTGATGGTTATGGACCAGTCCGAACATGCGCACGAGTGTGTAAGATACGCCCATCAGGGTGCAAGTGAGCCAGCCCACGACGCCGATAGTGATATGGGCCAGTAGCAGGCGATTCACCTGGCTGCCGAGAAAGCCAAACTGAAAGTTCAGCGCTGCCGTCAGTCCCAGACTAACGACGACGCACAGGTAGCTCAGCGACGCTGCCAGATAGCGTGCCGAGAGCGGCCGAGTGGAGGCCCGCGCCAGTGTAGTGCCAAGGATCGTAGCGTAGTGCCCAACCGCCACTACTACTATACAGCCGCCAGCGATGAGGAGCGGCACCTGGGCCGTCCAGAACCCCGCGACAAGCAGCAGTACACCGCTCACATAGAGGGGATACTGCACGCGCCCAAAGCGCACCGCGCGCAGCGGGCTGACGAGAATCACGGGAGCCAGCTGAAGTGAGGCGCCCATGATCGTCATGGTGAGCCAGCCCAACGTTGCCGTGTGTACCAGCGCGAGTACGTGTGGATATTGAGGAGCGCGCAGGGCTTGCGGGACGACGAACGGCAGCAACACCCCGAAGGTCGCCGCGCCGAGCACGCCGGTCAGCAGAAATGGCAGTGGTAGCCACAGAGGCACGCCGCCGCGCGCCAGCCCGCTCAAGCCGCTGGTCGCTACTGGCGCCGCCCCGCCCGTTCCACCCGAGATCGCGGGACGGGTAGCCGGCGTCGCCGCTTGGGGGGTAGGCGGACGCGCAGAGATCTCCATCGCCTCGACCTGCCTTTCGTCCTGCATACGTGTCAGTGTCGGCCCATCTATCTAGGTGGGCGTTGCCGTCCGTCCGCCAGACCTACTGATCGCGGGTGAAACGGACGACCCACTCGTCAGATGCTACGCACTGCGTCGCGTGTGAGAAGCCGCGACCACTGAGTGCGGCGTAGAGCGGCGCGGGCTCGAAGGGTGCGATGAGCACGAGCGACGCGCCAGCCGGGACGGTCTCGGCCGCCTCCATGATATGTACGAACGGCTCGCCGCCCTGCGCGAGCTCTGGGCGCACATCGAGCACCGTCGCCGCCGCGCTCTTCCACGCGGTCACCGAGTCGTTGGCCTGATTCGCTTGCATGGTTCTACTCACCCTCTCTGGTGGTTCTCCTCGTCTGATATGCGCGGGTGCGTGACGAGGACACTGCTCGATCTGCTTACGTATGAAAATAGCCGGATGAGCGGGAGATATATGGTCCTTCCCGCTGGCGTCGCAGCGGCTCTCGCGAGCGAGAGGCGACGCATAAGCGGCACCGCCGTAGCGCCTCCGCACGCGCAGAGTGTACGCTGAGCGCGGCGAGAGTTGCTGCGACTAATGTCGCACTCTCGCCTCCGGGGTCAGGCATCAGGCTCCATGTGAGCGTGCGATAGAGGTGTGCGCAGGGAGGTGTGCGCAGGTATGCCGCTTTCTGGTATTTCCGCACACCTATACGACCAGAATGTGGTACGACCAGAATGTAGCCGTTTTGATCAGTCGCCAGCGTCTAGGCCAAACAGCCGTTCCACGTGGGTACGGCGTGGCTGCGTATTATCCTGCCGGCACGGCGCGATGGTGACTCCACCCACTAACACACGTTACGACCGCTCAGATCGTCGAAGCAGTTTCCAGACTTGTCCAGGATCACAACTCGCTGGATGTACGCGAATTGCATCAGTGTCTTGCCGATCTCGGACTTGATACGCGGACCGCTCAGATCTCCCGGCAGCTGAGTCACGCGACAAAACTGGAGCGTTGCCGTACCGGTCTCCGGGTGACCCGCGTGTGTATTCAGCGTGATGGTGAAGTCCTGATTGTTACAGATGGATGGTCCACTTAGAGCTCCCGTTAGCTCTGTGTAATATCCCGCCTGCTTTTCGCTGTCCGTAGGACCGGCGATCAACTGTTGGATAGCAAACGTTGGCAGGCTGGATGGCGAGGCAAGATTGCCCGTGACTATGGTGCGAGACACGGGAAATACCGCCGTAGGATCGGCATCTGAGTCGGGATGCTTCGAGAAATACGTCTGCACCGTGACATGCGCAAGCCCGGTTGCCGAGGGTGTAGTGCTGGGGGATGGCGTGGTCGCGGCGGCGCAGGCCGCGACGAGCAAGGACATGGTGATGACGAGCGGCAAGAACGCGCGGAGCATCTTATCGTCTCGAAGAAGCATGCTGAGATGGTGATGTGTGCGCATAGTGCTACCCCTTCGCATGCGGTGCTGCGGGTCCGTGAACAAGTGCTCTTGCCCATTCGATCGCATTCAACCGACATCTTGTTATCGGCGCAACACCCTCACAAACCGGTCACGCTAGAGGCAAGCGCTCTCTCAGTTCCCGCACAAGCCGCCGGGGTGTGAACGAGCTAGCGCGCACCGCTGGATGCTTCGCGACGAGGGGGGCATCATTTCCGTCAGGTCGTGTGCGCAATTCGTGACTCGGACCTCCATAGCTGTGACCACTTTGTGACTCCTTCAGTACATCATCTAATTGATCGGCCTACAACCCCTTGCGATTATCGAGGGCGCTCGCTCCGCGTTTCTGCGGGATGTTCATGTACGCGGGCCGCCTGCCGTGGCAAGTGTCAGTCCCACTGGCCGATCGAAAGGACAAACGAATGTATACGCGCATTCTGGTTCCGTTAGATGGATCACCGCGTGCCGAGCGTTCTGTGCCGGTCGCGGCTATGCTTGCTCGCGCCACCGGTGGGTCTGTTGTACTCGTGCAGATTCTCGGTGTGCTCGGAACAATCGGCGCATTCGGCACCATAGAGCCAACCAATTACAATCCGGAGCTCCTGGAAGAAGACCGCCGCGAGGCGACAGCATATCTTACTGGAATTGCTGGGCGCCCGGTGCTGGCCGGCATTTCGACGGAGACCGGCGTATTCACTGGCTCGCCTGCTACCGCAATCCTGGACGCCATCACCGCATACAAGGCGGATGCCATCATTATCACGAGTCATGGGCGCGCCGGAATGACTCGCTGGGCGCTCGGAAGCGTCGCGGAGTATATCGTTCGGCATACAAAGGTGCCGGTTATTGTATTGCGCGCACGCGGGAACAGCCCCGCTGAGCAGCCTTCCGATGCGCAACCTCCAGCGCGCGTGCTGGTGCCACTGGATGGCTCGCCACTTGCCGAAGCCGTGCTGAAGCCTGCGGTGGAACTGGCGAAGGCGTTGAATGCGCCTCGGGCGGGCCTCCTCCATCTCATGCTCGTGGTATCCCCATATGAAACAGCCGAAGCACACTTGGATATCGAAGGAGCCACAGCGACAGCCAGAGAATATCTCGCGGCGGTCGCTGCCCAGCTTCAAGCAGGCTATGAGGCGGTGACGGTTACGTGGGATGTGTCGGTGAATGTGGATATCGCCTCTGGCGTCATGCGAGACGCGGAGCAAGGCGATGGCAGCCACGGTGACGGCGCGTCAGCCGGGTGCGACGTCATCGCGATGGCGACGCATGGACGTACTGGTCTAAAGCGCTGGATGGTTGGAAGCATTACCGAGCGTGTGCTGCATTCTACCGCGCAGCCAATGCTCATCGTGCGTCCTGGTCTGGTCGAGGCGAAACAACAGGTGCAAGAGCGCGTAGAAACAACTGAGCGCACATCACCTGAAGCGCCGGTGTGGTCGGCCCTTTTCTAGAGAATGCCGCGGTTGGGGAGGCTGTTCTACGTCTAGTGGGATAGCCTCCCCATCTTTGGATGCGCACGGCGAGTGTTCACGCCCGAAGCTCCCTACGGACGGACGAGAAGCATAGGTAGCTCGGTAGCATAGAGCACGCGATTCGCCACAGTCCCGATGGACCACGGGCGCTTGCCCCCGCTGCCATGCGTTGTCATCGCAATCATGTGGCACTTTCCCGGCATCCCGGTAGCGACGGCGCCATCCACGTCCTGCCCGCTAGAGCGGAGAATCCTGGTCGCGGCGTCCGTGTCGAACATGACCGAGCTGGAAAACGCCTGTTGGTCTTGCCGCGGCGCGTGCTGCTGGAAGCGTGCACCGACACGTTCGAGATATGCACTCACTTGTTGGGTGAGCTCTTCGCGGGCGGTGTTCGTGCCAGCGCCCGCTTCAGCGGACGGGGTCTCATCCGTCTCCCCCGATGGCGGCAGCACGCTCAGTAGATGCAACGCGGTGTGGCCATGCCTCGTGAGAGCCGCGGCCAGGTCAACGGTGGGCTGGAGCGCCGATTCAGCAAGTGGCGAGCCGTCCAGCGGCACCAGCACCTGGAGTGGATGCTGTGGATCGTTCTGCTCGGTGACGCGCTCCAGCTCGGAGATGTTCTGTTCACGGAGCACCAGCACCGGCGCCTCGCTGAGTCGCGCCACTTTTTCAGCAATACTGCCCAACAGCCAGCGAGTTGGCTCGGTATGTCCATGACTGCATATGACGACGAGATCGAGTACGCTACGGGAAATCACCGACAGAATCTCTTCCGCCACAAGCCCTTCCAGTGCCAGGGTTTCCGTGCGTAGGCCTGCCACTATCGGAGATCCGGCAACTGTAGCCAGGTAAGCTCTGGCCTGTTCATGAAGCAATGCTGTCCCAGGCGATGAGGTGGGCCGCGCCGTTTCGTATAGCGCAAGTGCTGAAGGCCGGCCTACGACCCGGCAGAGAACAAGAGTGGCATTCGCACCGTGCGCGATCCGCGCGGCAATCGGTAACGCCCGCTCCGCATGTTGTGAGCCATCCAACGGCACTAAAATTCGCCGAAACATGAGTAAGCTCCTTACCACCGTGTAGTCTGTGAGCCGCGCAACATCAATGTATCTCGCCTGTCACAGGCTATCACATGGATGTGGCTGAGACATCACGACGATTTCACAATCGCATCCGTTGCCGCGTGCGTCTCCCCTGTCCAGCGCGAGCCACATGGCGGTTACCCACGACTGTGATTGGAACAGGTATGGCATCCCTGATTGTGATAGTGATGTGACGCATCCGTCGCTGGCAGTGATCTGCCCGTGATATGCCATCGGCATACTCCTTACAAGCATCGCGCTAGAAGTGATGTGAGCGCCAAGCCACCGGCACCATCGGCGGCGTACGGGTGCGTAGTCATCTTGAAGGGAGAGCCGCATGGCCTATCGGTTCAGTGTGAACGAGCAGACCTGCATCAACTGCGGCATTTGTATGGACCTCTGCCCCGTCCGTTGCCTGGACATGACGCGTCCGTCGGCGGAGGGAGAGTTGGGCCGCGCATCAGAGCTTGCAAGCCCCATTCCCGCGGATTTCAGCGTGCGTTCATGGATGATGCTCGCACCAGTGCAGGTGGCAGCTTGTATCGGCTGCCAGGTCTGCGCACAGGAATGTCCTACAAATGCTATCACCATCGAATCCAGTGTGAAGAAAGTTGCTTACGCCCAGCGTGGTCCACTGTCATATCTGCCGCCAGTGGACGGCTGGCAGCCGCTTGACGCCTTTACCCGTGCCACGCCAGAGGAGCCAGGCGAGCTACCGTGGGGTGAGAACCACGCCTGGCACGTTGCCGAGCGCCAAGCCACCTGGCAGAGCTGGCGCACGTGGCTGGGCGAGCGCAAAGAAGACCTGCGGGCACCCTGCCAGGCCGCCTGCCCGGTGGGAACGAATGCCGGACTATACGTCAGTCTCATTGCCGAGGGTAGGTTCGATGAGGCACTGCACGTCGCCTCAGAGCCCAATCCATTCCCGGCGATTTGCGGGCGCGTCTGCACAGCTCCCTGTGAGGACGTTTGCCGACGAGGCGAGTTCGACGAACCAATCGCCATCCGCGACCTCAAGCGGTTCGCCACTGATTACGGTTCGCCCTGGAAGCGCACCATCAAGCCGCCCAAACACCAGCGGACCGAGCGCGTTGCGATTGTTGGCGCCGGTCCAACGGGTCTCTCCGCCGCATACTATCTAGCGCGTCGGGGCTACGGAGTTACCGTCTTTGATGCCATGCCTGTCGCGGGTGGCATGATGGCGATTGGTATTCCTGATTACCGGCTTCCGCGTACCGAGCTCAACCGCGACATTGACGCTATTTGTGAGCTGGGAGTTGACCTGCGACTCAATACGGCGATTGGTCGGGATGTCACCCTGACCGACCTGCAGCAGGACTTTGACGCGGTGCTGCTGGCCGTTGGTGCTCAGCGCAGCCAGCGCCTGAACATTCCCGGCGAGGGCCTACAGGGCGTTATTCCCGCGACGACGTTCCTCAAACAGTTCAACCTCATACCGGATACCAGCCTCAGTGGCGTGGTAGCGGTGGTTGGCGGCGGCAGCACGGCGATGGACGCCGCACGCTCTGCGCTGCGCGCGGGGGCGTCCCAAGTACACATTCTCTATCGTCGCACGCAGGCTGAGATGCCTGCACAGATCGAAGAGGTTCGGGCCGCGCTGGAAGAGGGTATCGCGCTTCATGAGCTGGTCGCGCCGGTGCGGATCGAAGGCCCAGAAGGGCGATTGACCACCGTCGTGTGCCAGCGCATGCTGCAGAGTGACCCCGATACGCAGGGCAGACGCAAGCCCGTGCCAGTGCCAGGTAGCGAGTTCAGCCTGCTCGCCGATGTGGTACTGGTCGCCATTGGCGAAGCGCCAGACCCCTCCTTCCTGCCGGAGGGCACCAGTGTTGAAGTGGCGGCCTGGGGCGGCCTGCTCATCAACCCGCAAACCCTGGCCACCGGAGCGCCCGGCGTCTTCGCGGCGGGCGATATCACCTACGGCCCCAAGACAATCATTCACGCCGCCGCGCATGGCCGGCAGGCGGCACGCTCGATCCACGCATTCCTGCGCAAGCTATCGCCGCAAGCCGTCCTTGAGATGCCAGACGACGAGTTCGAGACGGCGTCTACTCTGCCCAATGACGGCACGATTACCCTCGATATCCGTCCAACGCCGCGTGAAGCCATGCCATTGCGAGGTGGAGATGCCGCCCGCAGTCGCTCGGTGGAATTCGCAGCTGGCTTCACTGAAGAGCAGGCGCGGCATGAGGCCAGCCGCTGCCTACGCTGCGATCTGGCCTACCTGTGCCCATCCATCAAGCTGGCTGGCACTCCACCAGCGCGAGCGACCGTGTCGGCTCGCTAGCCAAAAGTCCGCACTTCCTATCCTGGAGGAGGAATCCGCATGTCTGTGCAAGACCTGACCAACGCGATCATCTCTGGCATCAATGCCGGCGGCGAGCAGTTCCTAGAGGGAACTCTGGCAGCTATGCTGCCCGTCATGTGGCTCGCGATCCTGGGGCTGCATCTTGGCCGCCCCTACATCCTGGACATGATTGACCGCTTCACACTCCGCCTGGGCGCTGATCTTCTCTGGCTGATCTATGTCGCCCTGCGTGATCTGCTGATCGTCTCCGGCGTCGTGATGAGTTTCATGTTCTTCTTCCCCGATGTCGTAATCACCGACCAACTCCCTTTGACTGGCGGGCTCGCGGCAGCAACGCTCTTCGGCGTGCTGTTGATTAAGCTCATGGGCGATCCTGATCACGATCCGCGTGCCTACGCTGCGATCACCTATCTGCTGGGTATAGGCGCGCTCTTCTATTTCGTGCCCTACCTGCTCGGTGTTCAGGCGAATGCTGTCTCGGCGGGCAGAACCGCTGACATCAGCAATTTTCTGGTCACGAGTACCAATCCTTTCTGGGCGGTCGGTATGGCATACGTCTCGATTGCGCTGCTGGCCATCATGGGGGCAGTCGCGGCCGGCTATACCATTCTGACCGGTGGCCGCGCGGAAGTTCCCGCCGCCGAAGCACAAGCTGACGCAGCGAAGTAAGACCGTGGTCGGAGGCCGCATGTGGCTTCCTTTACTCTCGTTTCCTCTTTACAAGGAGCTCAACGATGAAACCCGACGATATTTCCACAGCGATTACCCAGGCGCTCATTCAAGGCGGTGCGCAGTGGCTCGTAGCCACCATTGTCGCATTCCTGCCAGCCCTCTGGACGATGGCGCTTATCCTCCATCTCGGCCGCCCATACGTCTTACGCACCCTGCGCCGCTGCGGTCTGCGCCTGGGCGCGGATGTGTGGTGGATGTCCTACTTGCTCATGCGCGACGCCGTACTGGTCCTCACCTTCGCGCTGAGCTGGATCTTCTTCGAGCCGAATATAGTAACTGGGTCCCCGCTCCCGATTACGGGACCGCTGGCGGCGCTCTTCCTGCTGTTTGCGCTCGCCGTCAAGATCGCGCGCCGCGTAGACGACGACGTCAACGCCTACCGCCTCTCGACCGCCGCTCTCGTGATTGGCGCCACGCTGTACTACTTCCCCTTGGTCTTCGCGGTTGAAGCGGCCAGTCAGGAGCATTTGAGCTGGTTCGCGCAGAACCTGACCAGCAATGCCAACGTGCCGCTCGCGCTCGGCATCATGTGGGTATCTCTGGCCGGCGTGGCGCTTGTCGCCGCCTGGCTGTTCTTCCGTGCGCTCGCGTCGGCCAACCGCTCGATGACGAGGCGTGTGACCGCGCGGCCGGTTTCGCCAGCGCGTGAGCCAGCGGCAGTCGCACAATAGCGATCCGCGGGTATCACCTGCCACAGGCCACGCTCTCCGTTTCATGAAGGGCGTGGCCCATTTGTATGTGTTGAGATGCGTTCCCGCGCTGGCTCGCTACACGAGGCGTAGCTGGGCGGCGGCGCGTTCGAGCGGCTCGTGGAACTGCGGCGCCGCGATAGCGATAAGGTTCCGCGCTCGCTCCGCCAGGTCGCGTCCGTGCAGCGCTGCCACGCCGAATTCCGTCACCACGTACTGCACGTGCGCCCGGGATGTGGTGACGGCAGCGCCGGGCGCGAGGATGGGCACAATGCGGGAGGTCAGGCCGTCGTTCGTGGCCAGGTGATAAGGGCTGGCAACGGCCTCATCATGTTTGGGAGCGCGCGCGGTGGCAGGCAGCGCAATGACTGCCCGTCCGCGGGGTGCCAGTGCGGCGCCACGCGAAAAGTCCATCTGGCCGCCAACGCCACTGAAGAGGTGTGTTCCGATAGATTCCGCGCAGACCTGCCCCGTGAGATCAACCTGAATCGCGCTGTTCACCGCGACCATATGCTCAAACTGGCGAATGATACGGGTGTCATTGGTGTAATTCGAGGGACGCAGCTCAACCATCGGATTATCGTCAACGAAATCGAGCAGCCTGCGTGAGCCGATCACGAAACTCGCTACGATCTTCCCGCGGTCGAGTGATTTGCACGTGCCAGTAATATTTCCCCGCTCGACGAGATCCAGCACACCGTCAGAGAACATCTCCGTGTGGATTCCCAGGTCACTCCGGGTACGCAGGGCCGCCAGCATCGCGTCGGGAATCGCCCCAATACCGAGTTGGAGTGTCGCCCCATCTTCGACCAGGTCCGCCACATTCTGCCCAATGCGCAGCTGTGTCTCATCCGGCGCTTTTTGCTCGACGGTATACAGGTCTCCTTCCCATTCGACCGCGTAATCCAGCCGCGAAACGTGAACAAAGCTATCGCCATGCGTACGCGGCACACGCGGGTTGACGAGCGCTATGACCGTGCGAGCGTTGTCAACGGCGGATCGCGTAATATCTACCGATGGGCCAAGAGAACAAAACCCGTGACTGTCGGGAGGGGACACATGGATGAGCGCGATACCAATTGGTAGCCCTCCGCCGGGCTCGAAAAGCGGCGGAATATCAGAGAGGAATATCGGAGTGTAGCTGCCGCGCCCGGCATTCACTGCCTCGCGTGTGTTCTCGGCGACGAACAGCGCCCGAAGCAGGAAATGTCCCGACCAGATGGCATCTGTGTAAGGAGTTGGCCCATATGTATGCAAATGGGTGATCTCGACACGCTCAAGCTCGTTTCCGCGCCGTACCAGCGCTTCGAGAAGTGGAGTGGGCGTCGCGCACGCTCCCTGTACGAATACGCGGTCACCCGAACGCACCACTCGCACGGCATCGTCCGCATCGCACCAAATTGTCATCTGAATTCCCTCGCACTCACCTGTAACCGCATGTGCGGAATAGTTTCCGGCATCTATTGTAGACTTCGCTGGGATGCCCAGACGAGCTTGTGATAAGCCTGTGATTTCTTGTATATGTCAGTCAGTGAGGAGCGGGATACACGTGGCCTACCGGCACAGCGCCCCAGAGCGAACCGCTCCCTCTGGCAACAGGCCAGTGTGGACATGGGGGCGGCGTCTTCGAGGTCTAAGCCCCCGCCTGTTTCCTACCAGTTGCCGCAGTGTCCATGTGGAGGTGAAGAGTGCCCGCAAAGAAAACGAGTATCGTCACCGCGGACGATGATCCGCAATTGCTGCGACTGGTTACTCGCAACCTGGAGCTGGAGGGCTATGCGGTATATCCGGCCAGCGATGGCGAGGAGGCGCTTCGCTTGATCGAGACCCATACGCCAGCGCTGATACTGCTGGATGTCATGATGCCGAAGATGGACGGTTTTACCGTCCTTGAACGGGTGCGCGAGTTCTCCAGTGTCCCGATCATCATTCTGACAGCGCGCGGGCTGGATCAAGACAAGATTCACGGGTTGGACCTCGGTGCGGACGATTACCTGACCAAGCCATTTAGTGTAGATGAGCTGCTGGCGCGGGTGCGATCGGTGTTGCGGCGCTCCCAGCTCCGTGGCTCAGATGATGGGAATGCGCTCACCTCGAAAGTCACTATTGGCGAGCTTATGGTGGATTTCGGCCATCACCGTGTCACTTTCAACGGCCGTGAGATAGAGCTGACGCCGATCGAGTTCCGCCTGCTGGCATATCTCGCACAAAACGTGGGCCGAGTGGTAACGCAGGATCTTCTGTTGGAGCACGTATGGGGTGAGGAGTACCTGGGTGAGAGCCACCTGTTGCAGGTCAATATTAACCGCCTGCGGCATAAATTGGAGCCTGATCCACTCCATCCGCGCTACCTCTTGACCAAAACGGGCATTGGCTACCTCCTTGCGGCGCAGCCTGATGCTCGATCATCTGTGACGCAATCGTGATACTGCTTGCCGGCTGCCGTGATACCGTCGTGACCGGCACGCCATATCATCTGGTATGATGCTACCGGCGAGCGCACGGACGCGAGTATAGATGGGATCACATCTTGCTGATCCTACCCTGACTCTATACAGTGGGGCATATTAAGAGCGCGGAAAGACAGTCGAGGACTTGATCGCCCTCGCCAACTGTTAGCGAACAGGTTTGAACGAGATTGTGGAAGGGGCATCGCCCCCGCCGTTGTGGACGATGTCTCCCCTCCCGCTTCAGTCACTTTGGAAAGGATACAGTATGTTCTCCCGCATTCTTGTTCCTCTCGACGGATCGCAACGCGCCGAAAGCGCCCTTCCTGTTGCCGCGAAAATCGCTCGCGCCGCCAATGGATCGGTCGTGCTTGTCCAGAGCGTGAATTTCCCGTCGCAACTTAATGCTGGGGCAGCGTTCGCACCGGCACTATATACGCCAGAGCTGATCGAGGCGCAAGAAGCCGAAGCAACACGTTATTTGCAGACCATTTCCACGTCACCGGTGCTCACCGGAATTCATACTGATGTCCGGGTGTTCACCGGCACGCCCGCGATATCAATTCTTGACTCCCTCGCATCGGAACGCGCCGATTTGATCGTGATGACCAGCCACGGACGTACCGGCCTCGCACGCTGGGCGCTCGGCAGCGTAGCACAGCAACTGGTGCGCCACGCACCAGTTCCGGTGTTCGTGCTGCGTGAGCACGGCCCGTCAGTGATTGAGCCGCACCCCGATATGGAGCACCTCTTCCGTGTCCTGGTTCCACTTGACGGCTCGCCGCTGGCGGAGACATCACTGGAGCCAGCGGCTGCGCTCGTCTCCGCGCTTACCGCGCCCTCCCAGGGTGCGCTCCATCTCGTGCTCGTCCTGCTGCCATACGAGGCAGACACGGAATACATGCCCGAAGCGCTTGCCATGCAGGGTGCGAAGAGTTACCTCGGCGGGGTGGCCGAGCGACTGCGCACCGCGCATGCGGGTCTGCATGTGACATGGACGGTAGCGGCGCAGCTGGACGTAGCCTCGGCAATTCTGCGAGTAGCTGAGAGAGGAGACGACACCGAGGGCGCGGGCGTCTTCGGTGGCTGCGATATGATCGCGATGGCGACCCACGGATACTCTGGCCTCAAGCACTGGATGATGGGTAGCGTCACGGAGCGTATGCTCGAAAGCACCAAGCTCCCAGTGCTAATCGTGCGGCCGGTTGCGGCGAATGATACACACTAGCTCACTTAGCTACCCAATGGAAACGAGTGTGCGCCTTCCCAGACCCGTGAATATGCGTTGAGCCGAGAGCCTCTTCTTGGTCCATAACCTGCTGCATTCCTGTTGCTCCAGATCTGGAGCAACAGGAAAGTTGCGACGGGCGCGCATCATTCGGTATGGAAGGTGAGGCCGCGATGATATCGCCAGATGGCAAGCGCATCTTGACAGTCAACAGTGGGTCGTCCAGCTTGAAGTGCGCCCTGTTTCATGCGTCGAGCGACTCCACGATGCTGCTGAGCATCGGCATTTTGGATCGCATCGGGCTGGAACATGGGCGCTTCCGCGTGTACGACGGCAATGGGCTCTCGCTCCACGACGAGCCTGTGTCGTTGCCGGACCATCCATCGGCGCTGAAACATATTCTCGCCTGGTTTAGCTCGCGGCAGGAGACGTGGCATCTCGATGCCGCCGGCCACCGTATCGTTCATGGCGGCACTGCCTACACACAACCGCAACGCATCACACCAGCAGTGCTGGCGACACTTAACCAGCTGATCCCGCTCGCGCCGATGCATATACCCAATGAGCTAGCCGCCATCTCCGCGTTGAGTCAGGAATATCCCCACCTACCGCAGGTAGCCTGTTTCGACACGGCCTTTCATCGGCACATGCCGCGAATCGCGCAATTGTACGGACTGCCCCGCAATCTAACAGATGAGGGCATCCTGCGCTACGGCTTCCACGGTCTTTCCTACGAATATATCCTGGGCGAGCTTACGCGAGAGGCCGGGCCGGAGACGGCAAGTGGCCGCCTCGTAATTGCGCATCTGGGCAACGGTTCCAGTATGGTCGCGGTACATCGGCGGGCCAGCCTCGACACAACGATGGGTTTTACGCCACTGGGCGGCCTGGTGATGAGCACGCGCCCTGGCGACCTCGATCCCGGCGTGCTCCTCTATCTGCTGAACGAGCAGCGTATTGCTCCCGCCGAGCTTGACGCACTGCTCAACCGGCAAAGTGGGCTGCTTGGCGTATCAGGAACAAGCTCCGACATGCGTGATCTACTCAGCCAGGCAACGACGGACCCGCATGCGGCAGAGGCGGTGGACTTGTATTGCTACATCGCCCGAAAGACGCTCGGTGGATTGGTCGCTGTACTCGGTGGGCTCGATACCCTGGTTTTTACTGGCGGCATCGGCGAGAACGCCGCTGAGATACGGCAGCGCATCTCTGCGAACATGGCGTTTCTTGGCATCGAGATTCATGCGGCTCGCAATGAGGCCGGCGCATCCGTGATATCCAGCGACGCCAGCCGCGTGACGGTACGTGTCATGAAGACCGATGAAGAGATGATGATCGCCCGGCACACGATAGCGGTGCTTGGCATATCGGGAGGAGCCTCCGATGAATGACAAGTATTCATTTGACCCATCCGTTTCCAGCGCCGTACCATCCCGCGACAAGAAACCCGCGCCCAAGACCGCGAGCGCTCCCGGCCGGGGCCCGCTGTCAGCCGAGCAGCTGGATCGCATGCAGCGCTACTGGCAGGCGGCCAACTATCTCACTATCGGGCAGATCTACCTGCAAGATAATCCGCTCCTGCGCGAGCCGCTGCTCCCGGAGCATATCAAACCGCGGCTGCTCGGCCATTGGGGAACATCACCCGGTCTGAGCTTCATCTACGTCCATCTCAACCGGCTTATCACCGAGCGCGACGCAAATGTAATTTATCTTGCCGGCCCAGGACATGGTGGTCCGGCGATTGTCGCCAATGTGTACCTGGAAGGCACCTACTCGGAGATTTATCCAGAGATTGAGCGGAGCGCCGAGGGCATGCGGCGACTCTTTCGCCAGTTTTCCACACCCGGTGGTATTCCCAGCCATGTAAGCGTACCCACGCCCGGTTCCATTCATGAAGGCGGCGAGCTGGGCTATGTGCTCTCGCATGCCTTCGGTGCCGCCTTCGACAACCCTGACTTACTAGTAGTGGCGGTGGTTGGTGACGGCGAGGCGGAAACAGGCCCGTTGGCCGGCTCCTGGAAGGGGACAAGCTTCCTCAATCCAGCCCGCGATGGTGCGGTACTTCCCATTCTGCATCTCAACGGCTACAAAATCAGCGGCCCGACGGTGCTGGCCCGGTCGAGCGATGACGATGTACGGGCGCTCCTCGAAGGAAATGGCTACGCAGTACATTTTGTCGAAGGCGATGACCCAGCACAGCTCCACCAGACCTTCGCGGCGACTCTTGACGCCTGCTACGAGCGCATTCGTGATATTCAAGATGACGCCCGCGCCAACGGCGTGACCAGCCGTCCGCGCTGGCCGGCAATCGCGCTCCGCACGCCGAAAGGCTGGACCGGGCCGAAGGTGGTAGATGGCCAGCCAATCGAAGGAACGTTTCGCGCGCACCAGGTACCGCTGGCGGAAGTGCGCACAAATTCCGACCACCTTGCGCAGCTGGAGCGCTGGATGCGCAGCTATGAGCCGGAACACCTCTTCGATACGAATGGCGCGCTCATCGCTGAGCTGGCCACCCTCGCGCCCGAAAGCGAACGTCGAATGGGCGCGAATCCGCACGCCAACGGCGGCAAGCTCACCGTCGCACTCGACCTGCCCGACTTCCGCGAGTACGCGGTAAAAATCGAGCGACCTGGCGCCGCCGAGGAGGAGAATACTCGTCCGCTGGGTAAGCTGTTCCGCGACACCTTCACGCGCAACGCGCAACAGGCTAATTTCCGTCTGTACTGTCCCGACGAAACCACGTCGAACCGGCTGGGCGATGTCTTCGCGACCGAGAATCGCTGCTTTGTCGGCAAGACCCTTTCTATAGACGACCACATCTCGCCTGACGGTCGAGTCATGGAGGTGCTGAGCGAGCATAATTGCGAGGGCTGGCTGGAAGGCTACACCCTAACCGGGCGGCATGGCATGTTCGTTACGTACGAGTCGTTCGCCATGGTTTCCGCCTCGATGACTGTGCAGCACACGAAGTGGCTGGAGGAGAGCGTCAATCTGGCATGGCGCGAACCGGTTCCCTCGCTCAATATCCTGCTGACTTCTACCTGCTGGCGCAACGACCACAACGGCTTTAGCCACCAGGGGCCGGGACTCATAGATGTGATGCTCTCTAAGCGTGGCACCGTCGCCCGCATCTACCTCCCGCCGGACTCGAATTGTCTACTTTCTGTTGCGGACCACTGCCTGCGTAGCCGCAACTACGTCAATCTCATCGTGTGCGATAAGCAGCTCCATCTTCAATACCTTGACATGGAAGCAGCCATCGAGCACTGCACGCGCGGCGTCTCTATTTGGCGTTGGGCCGGTACTGAAGACGATACCGAGCCGGATGTTGTACTGGCGTGCGCTGGCGACGTACCCACGATGGAGACACTCGCGGCGGCAGAGTGGCTGCGGCAGCGCGTGCCTGACATGAAGGTGCGCGTCGTCAACATCGTGGACTTGATGACACTCTTTCCACCGGAGTTCCATCCGCATGGCATGAATGAGACTGAGTTTGTCGAGCTATTTACTGCGGACAAACCTGTCGTTTTCGCCTTTCATGGCTACCAGCGCGCGGTGCATGAAATCCTGCACGGCCGCGTGAACGCGGAGCGTTTCCATGTGCGCGGCTTCAATGAGCAGGGCACGACGACGACGCCGTTCGATATGGTGGTTCTGAACGGTATGAGTCGCTACCAGCTAGCGATGGAGGCCATCCGGCGGTCGCCGCGCATCCACTCGCAAACAACGGGGTTAGCCTCCGAGCTGCGCTCGTTGATTGCCAAGGCAGTCCAATACTCCCACGAGCATCTTGAGGATATGCCAGAGATCCGTGATTGGCGCTGGGCCGGCGTATAGATAGACGCCACGCCGTGTGCGCATGATCGCTTGCCCGTGATGCGTTCGTGACGCGGCTCGCGCCCAGTGTGACAGCGATGTGTGATTCGCACGCTATGCTGAGAGGGCATCAGTGATGGTACCCTCAAAATGAGGCCTCCTGTGCTGGCGAAGGCGGGTGGGACATGGCGTGGCGATTTGTGCTGCATGATCCACAGCGACACATGTGGACCACGCTCGACGAGCTGCTGAGTCTGGAAAGTGCGACGAGGCCAGGCTCCGGCACGCGACTGCGCACTGATTCCGGCTTGGAGGTTCTTGTCCTGTTTTGCGAGACATCACACCCTCTCGATGCCTCAACGGAAAAGCTACGCGCGCAATCGGGCGCCGCATCTGATTGGCGGATTTCCGACGGAGTTGGTGATGCTACGCAGCGTCCGGTACAGGGCATGTCGTCCGAGCGGGACATCCCCTACCGCTTTCAGGGCACGCTCGATCCCGGCCAGCTCCATGAATGGGTCCGATGCATGCGGGTGGCGCGAACAGGCTGCCCAGCGTGTGGCACACTCCCGGCCTATCGCGTTGTCATGAAACAGCCAGAGTCCGCTTGCCCGCGATGTGGCGCAGAGAAAGCGAAGGTTTAGCCAGATGCCAATGTGGTACTACGGTGAAGGAAGTTCCATGGTGTTCTGGATGATTGTAACGAGTATCATCGGGATCGCCATACTTGGTCTCATTGTCTGGCTTGTGGCGCGTAAGGGCCCTTGGCGAATCGGGCGTGCGTCAGCCCCGTATTCGGCGGCGCTCGAAACACTGAAGGAGCGCTATGCGCGAGGCGAGATAGACACAGCTACGTTCGATGAAATGCATGAGCGTCTGGAAGGCACCGGCAAAACCATGCATGAGCCAACGCCTGCACACTAAACGAGCAAGCTGTATCTGGCATGCGCGAGCAGGAGCGCGGTTTCCCGCCTGCGTCGCCGGTAGACTGCGCATCGCCGCTCGCCTTGCCAGCAGTAGCGAGTAGGGGAGAGCTGCGGGTCACACGTTTTCTGCACGACACGACAAGTTAGCGCGAGGAGGAGTTATGTTCAAGCGTATATTGGTGCCAATCGAGAGTACCGACCACAGTGCGGAAGCACTTTCCCTCGCGCGTCATCTGGCCGAGCATGGGGCGGCGCGCATTATCCTGGTGCGCGTGGAGCCGAAGCATGCCAGTAACGACGATGTATCAGCGCACAAAGCCGCGCTCGAGGACGAGACCCAGCGGTTGCGATTGGCGGGTTTCGATGCCTACGCACTCATTGAGTTTGATCGCCCCGAGGATGGTATTTCCACAGCCGCGCGCTACCAGCGTAGTGACGTCATTGTCATGGCGCCACGCCACCGCTCCGGCTTACAGGCGCTCCGGCATCCAAGCGTCACAATGCGGATGTTCTCGCATAGTCCGGCGCCGCTACTGATCTGGCCTGGGCATGCGCCCGACGAAGAGCCACGCGACCTCCTCCCATCCGCCGCGTCGCTCGTCATCGTTCCGCTGGACGGCAGCGAGATTGCGGAGCATGCGCTGCCATATGCGACCGCCTTCGCGGCGGACTTCGACCGGACGTTGCTGCTCGTCCGGGTCGTGCCGCGTATCACACTGATCGGAGCCGGAGCAGGGTCATTACTTTTAGAGGCTGAGGCACAGCAGGACGAGAACAGAAAGGCGCTCCGATATCTCAAGGAGCTGCGCCGCCACATCGCGCGCGACACATCCGTCGCGGTGCAAACCGCGCTACGCATCGGCGATCCCGCTCACGAGCTGCTTTTGCTGGCTGGCTCCCATGCGGAGAGCCTCATCGTGATGGCCACGCATGGTCGCGGCGGAATCGCACGCGCCGTAGTTGGCAGCGTGACATCGAAGGTCGTGCAAGAGGCGACGATACCAATATTGGTAGTTCCCACCGGACATGAGCTGGGGGTGGCCCCGCCAGAAACTGTCCGGCGCCGTCACCCCAGCGGCAGGATGTGAGCGCGACAGAAACGTATTCACGGTGCAAGCCAAGGAATCGCTGAAGCGAGAAGCTACGGTGTGCCGGTCATGAAGGCGCGGACGGCGGCGCCAATGATCGCGACGGCGGCGATGGACATAATGATGATGTCACGGCGCACCTGCTTTTGATCGCTATATGTGTACGCGACGGGGATGGCGATCAGCACGATCAAGCCATACACAAAATGCAGCCCTTCGGCGGGACGCAACCCACCGATATACAGGATGCCGCCGAAGATTGTCTGGAGCACACCGATTGCCGCCGTTACTACGAGCAGGCGGCGGAAGAGGCGCACCGGTCCGGCAAGCTGGGCGTTCCCCTCGACTCCGGCTCCTGCCGAGCGGGTCCGAATGATCAGATAGATGCCGCAGATAAGCGTCGCCGCTCCCAGCGCGAGCACGAGCCAGACGGTGTCGCCATGTAGCTGTAGCACAAACTTTATGAAAGGATTCACGTCGCTTTCTCCCGAGTTCAGTGGGATGTGGCGCGAGGCCACGAATCAGCCTCTCATTATGCGCCATTCACCCCGACTATACGCCGTGTCAGGCTATTCCGCAAGAAATCATGAGGACTCCTGCTATAATGTCGCCATGTGTCCTGTGTACCCTTGCCAGCCCAAGGAGCCGCGCGTTCGATGAGCACCTCTCGCAAGACGGTATCTTTTCCCTCGCCGGCAGCACGCCCGGCACGAGGTCATCTGCTGATAGGCCAGTCAGGCGGCGCGACAGCCGTTATCAATGCCAGCCTCGTCGGTGCCGCGCTCGCCGCAATGGAAGCGGAGACGATTGACGGCATCTACGGCGCGCGCTATGGCATTCGCGGGGTGCTCGACGGCGATCTGCTCGATCTGCGCCGCTTGCCTGCGGAGATGTGGGATATCCTGCGCGGCACACCGTCGGCGGCGCTTGGCTCATGTCGGTACAAGCTGCGGGAAGACGACCCGGCGCGAGCGGTGGCGGCACTGCGAGAGCGCGGCATCCGCTACTTTCTGTACATCGGTGGCAATGATTCGGCGGATACAGCGCTGCGGCTGGCCGAGGCCGCGCGTGCGCTCGACTACGATCTGCGGGTGGTCTGCGTACCCAAAACGATTGACAACGATCTGCCGGAGACGGACCACTGTCCTGGCTACGGCAGCGCGGCGCGCTTCCTCGCGCTGGCCACCCGTGATTCGGCGCTTTGCACGCTGGCGATGCCCGACCACTACCCTGTCAAGATTATCGAGGTGATGGGCCGTGACGCCGGCTGGCTGGCGGCCGCTTCGGCGCTATGCAAGGAGCGCGAAGAGGACCCACCCCACTTGATCTATTTCCCTGAGCGCCCGCTAAGCGACGAGCGCTTTCTCGCGGATGTCTCCAGCGTCCATGCGGCGTGCGGCTATGCGGTCGTGGTGGTAGCGGAAACGGTGCGCGACGAAGGAGGACAGGCGCTCGGTGCGAGTGGCAGCCAGGGAACAGACGCATTCGGACATCCGCTGCTGGGCGGCGCGGCACAATATCTTACCAGTCTCGTGCGCGACCAGCTTGGCTTACGCGCCCGCTTCGACAAGCCGGGCGACCTGCAACGGATGTCGTCCGCATGCGTCTCCTCGACAGATCGCGCGGAAGCGGAGCTGGTGGGCCGCGCCGCGGTAGCGGCGGCACTGCATGGCGAGAGCGGCAAGATGGTGACGCTGGTCCGCCGGCCCGGCTCCATCTATAGCTGCGAGACAGGTCTGGTGGACCTCACAAAGATCGCCAACGCGCATCGGCCCTTTCCATCTGCATTCGTATCCGCCAGCGGAACGGACGTGACGCCGGCGTATCACGACTACGCGCTGCCGCTGGTCGGTGACCCGCTGCCGCGCTACGTGCGACTGCCCACTGCCTGATACGGAATCCGCGTCGGTCGTCACACTTTGGTTTTCGGCAAAGCCCTGTGAATTCAGGGTTTGGCCGATACAATGTATGACCGCCCTCGCGAAGTTGATATGACACGCTGGGCGCCGGCTCAATCGGTATCCGAGTCGAGGATAGGTTTTGTGTAGCCGCGGCGATACATAACAGAGCCAAACACGGCGAAAGCGAGCGCAGTGCCACCGGCGACATAGAAGGCGAGTGCGGTTCCACCGCGCTCCGTCAGCAGGCCGGCGAGCAAAGCGCCGAACGGGCTCGTACCGGCGAAGATGTAGCTGTAGAGGCCGGCGACGCGCCCTTGGAGGTAGCCAGGCGTGGACATCTGCACCATCGAATTGCTATTCGAGGTATAGAGCGTGTAGAAAATGCCAGTGGCAATGAGGAGCACGACCGCGCCCGCGACAGTCCACTGTGGCGCAAGGATGACCTCGCCAAGCCCAAAGCCTGCGGCGCTAACGAGGAGAATGCGCCACGTCGCGCGACCAAACGATGCGGAAACGAGGGCTCCCGTGAGAGCGCCGGCGCCGAAACAAGCTGTGAGCAGACCGTAGACCGTTGCGCCGGAATGCAGTGTATCACCCGCGACAAGAGGCAGCAGCACACTGAAGTTGATGCTGGCGAGGCAGATGAAGAGAAACATGGTCAGAACCAGCAGTACCGTCGGGGTGCGCCAGACGTAGCTCAGCCCTTCTCTGATGCTACGCAGAACGGGCGATTTGCTACGGCGCTCGATGAGTAGTAGCTCATCGAGGTGCATGAGCAGCAACGCGGCGACGACGGCGGCGTAGCTAATGGCATCCAGACTGAAACAGATGCCGACCCCAAAGGCGGCGATGAGGATGCCGCCGACACCAGGGCCAATAATGCGGGTGGCATTGGCGACACTGGAGTTGAGCGCGATAGCGTTCGGTAGCTCGCCGCGGCCAACCATCTGAAAAATGAAGGCTTGCCGGCTAGGGTTGTTGAAAATGAGCGCAAAACCACGGGCGGCAGCGACAGCATACGCTTCCCAGACGGTGACGACGTTGGTGAGTGTAAGCACGGCCATCAGCGCGCTGCACACTCCCAGGACGATCTGAGTGATGATTAGGGTCTTGCGATGGTCAAGGCGATCACTGATCGCTCCGCCAAACAGACCGAGTATCGCGTAGGGTCCGAACTGCCAGAAAGCGAGGAGACCGACATCGAAAGCGGAGTGAGTGAGCTGAAGCACGAGCCACGCCATTGCCGCGCTTTGGAGCCAGGTGCCCGTCTGCGACACAAACTGACCGCCAAAGTAGAGACGATAATTGTGGTGATTGCGCAGGCTGGTAAAAGTCCGACTGTTGAGCAGGTCGCCCGCCGAGAAACGCACCGGAATCCTCATACGTCGCGCCTCACCAGGCGAGCCAATGGCTCGATAGCGGCTTCGATGGCGGCAAGCTCCTCGGGAGAGAGCATTCCGAGGCGTGTTGCGAGCCAGTTAGTGCGGCGCGCGCGAAGGGTAGTCAGGATATCCTGACCCGACAGTGTCGCCGTCAGACCAACACGGCGGCGATCGGTGGGATTGCTGCGCTCACGGGAGACGAGACCGGCCGCCTCCAGCTTATCCACGTGACTGACAAGGGTAGGTGCGCTCATGTGCTCCTGGGCTGCCAGCTCGCCGAGGCCGATGCCTGGAGCGCGCGAGATCGCGCCGAGAAGACTCGCTTGCGTGCTGGTAACGCCTAGCTCGTGGGCCTCGCTTCGTAGATAGCGATGGATGCGAAGCAGTACGGGCCGCAGCCGGTTCGCGACCGCGGACGGATCAAGCGCGTCAAGTCCGGCTTCCGGAGCGGCGTGGGCATCATGCCGGCTTGAGCTTGTCTTGTTGCCGGGCACAGACGTATCTCCCCTCGTGCTACTGGTGGCGTAGTTCTCGTTCCCCTGGTTGCGATCACAACCGTGCCGCCGCGAGATGATCCCACAATCGCTACTCTGCCAACCACATTCATTCGTTAGCCTAACTATATAGTACACCGTGTTGCAATGGGATGTGGGGTGGCAAGAGCTGGTGGAGACAGTGCAAGCACACGGCATATTCGGCAGGAGTCACCATGTCTGCGTTCATTCTGATACGCAATACAGTGCTTTCGCCTGGCGAGCGGTCGCAACAGATGCCGCGACGATCACTAATGCTACATGATGAGGCATAGGGTGAGGTTATCGTCGAGGAAGCCCGGCAATAAGAAGGACTATGTACATATCCAGGTTTTCATGTCAAACGGAATACTGGGTATCCTGCCGCAGTCTCGGCGGCTTACAGGCTGCAAATCTACCAAGCTGTTGGTCGCGATCGCTGTCCACGCATCGCGCGGATGTTTATGGGCGAGTGGGGCGCACCAATCGTCCCAGCACAATCACCACCACTGCCAGCACGATGAAAACCGCCGCTATCGTGAGATGCGGCGTGGTATGCAGTACGGTATCCGCCGAAAGGGGATGATATACATTGGGCAACAGGTAATAGAAGCCCAGAAAGGCGAACACCAGTGACACCACTACAGAAAGGTAGTAGACCGCCGCGCTCCGCATTCCACACCCCTCCCATTCATCGCCCGCATTATATCAGACGAATGAAAAGAGCTGAAGGAGACGCCAAGTGTCTCCTTCAGCGGGTGCGCGGCGGTCTGCCAATTCGCACGAGTCGGTGCGCTCGCCAGCGGTGAAACTTGCACCATCGCGGAGCTGCTACCATCACGGCACTGGGCTTGAGCCACCTATGTGATGATCATCATCGCCACGACGTGCTACGAGATCGCTAGCGCGCCGAAGACGACCGGGCGAAGCGCGAGCCAAGGAAGGCAAAGACCGCGACAGCGAAGAATACAATAGCGTGCGTCTTATGGCTGGAGGTTGGTGTCCCGCTGAATGTAAGTGGATGATACACACCGGGAATGATGTAGTAGACGGCGAGCAGCAGGAAAACGACCGCCGCGACAATGAGCAAAGTGGAGAGCGCCGAGCCTCGCATGGTCAAACCCTTTCAATATACCGTGTCGCTCTACCAGGGCAGCGTAAACACGTTGAGGGAGAGCGCGGAAAAGAACGCGAACGAGAGAAAGCCTACCGCCAGGCAGTAGTACGCGAATGGAGTAAGCCGCCCAACCTGAAAGTAGCGCGTCAGGAAGCGCACGCTCAGAAACGCCGCCAGAGCCGCCACCACGCCACCCGCCAGCGCCGCCGTCAGCACCTGTGTGCCAGCGGAAAACAGCTTCGGCACTTCGAGGAGCGCCGCTGCCGCGATCACTGGCGTCGCCAGCAGGAACGCGAAACGTATCGCCTCTTCGTGGCTTAGCTGCGCCCGCATGCCCGCGACCATCGTGACACCCGATCGCGAGATGCCGGGAATGAGCGCCAGCGCCTGCGCAAGTCCGATGAAGAACGCCTGAGCAAAGCTCAGGTCGTCCACCTTCGCGAACGCCTGCTCCTGTTTGAAGCGGTCCACACCCGTTGGCTCAGAGTGCTGGCGCAACCGCTCGCCTACCAGCAGCACCGCCCCATTCAGACACAAAAACGCGGCAGGCAGCACCGGCCATTTCGCGGCGAAGAACATGTTCTGAATCGGCTTTTGCAGGATGAGACCTATTAGACCGACCGGAATCGTCCCGACGATGACAAGCCAGATTGTCTTCCCATGGGGATCGGCATCCAGCCGGCCAGACAGCGCCGTTTTGAAAAAGGCGCGAACTAGATCTACCCAGTCCCGCCAGTAGAAGGCGAGCAGAGCGACCGCCGTGCCTAGATGCAGCGTGACCACGATGGGCAAGAAGCTCTCATTGGTCGTCAGGTTGCCCCAGCCGAGCAGACCCGGAAGAATGACGGTATGCCCCAGACTGCTGATGGGGAATAGCTCCGCCACTCCTTGCAGCAGCCCCAACACGACCACCTGGACGAAGAAGATTCCCATCAGCGGAACACACCCCTCTGTGAGCGACGAGGGCGGACGGAGCCCCTACCCTGTAGAACGCACGAAAGCGCGAGGTGAAGGCACCTCAGGACGAACACGCTAACATTTTTACCCAACCTTAACATTTCCCCGCCGACAGCCACGCGTTCTTGAACTGAATGAGCTCGCAGCGCGTCGTCTCAGCCTACGTCCCACTACAGGAGCCGCTCGGAGTGGGATACGCCGCCGTGATGATATTCCACGGCGGCGATGAGCGCGCACCACCCGCTGTGCCGGGGCGCCTCACTATGTGGAGACGTCCCGCATTCACGCGTGCTTTGTGATGCGTCTCACACGCTGCGACCTCGCCACGCCAGTGCATCATCCGCTGGTCGCGGCTAGCAGCCTTGATGGTCCGCCTGCGCGGCCGCATTCTGCGCGGCGAAATCGTTGGCGTTTGTCCAGTAGTGGATACGGCTGCACTTGTCGCTCACGAAGTAGAAGTTGGGCGTATTGGGTGGCGCGATGGCTGCCTCGATCACCACCCAGGTCGGCGCGGCAATCGGACCGGGCGGTGGCCCTTTATGGCAGCCGGACTCGGTGTTGTAGGCGCTGCCGCAGTCAATCTTGTTCCCCGCATCGGCAAGATCGGCCCACCAGTGGCCGTTGCTGGGCGGATGATCGGTGTCGCGCGCATACTCGGCGGAGGGGTCAGACCCCAGATAACCGGCAGTGCCGGCATCGTCCTGGCGCCACCCCTCGAAATACGAGATCCGGTTGAAATAAACCGCCGCGACGCCCGGAGCATCCTTATAGCTCAGAATCTCTTTCGTAGCCAGCGACGCGAGAGTGAGCGCCTGGTAGAGCGCCTGCGCATCATTATTCGTATGATACGTCTTCTCCAGTGCGGTGAAGACATTCACATTGCCTACTGTCGTCGCGTGCGCCTTGCACTGTGCCTGGTTCAATATGTATGCGTCCAGGTGCGCCGCGTCGGGTCCAGGGCAGAGATGCTCGCCGAGCGCGTTCAGCATGCGAACGAGTACATCCTTCTCAGTGGCGCCCGCGCTGAAATAGTAGCTATCCGGATAGAGATAGCCTTCTAGCGCGTAGGCCGCGTCCTTCTGTTTGGGCAACACATACCAGAACGTCGCAGACACCTGGGTGCCATCCGCAAATTGGCCTGTCTGAACGATCTTCATAAAGTTCTGCGCGTTGAAGTCTTTCAGGTTCGTGATATGGTCGGGATACTGTGTCACCCGAAGCGCATCCGGGACCACTACGAGCTGTTCGTCCGGTTTGCCCTGCTGGATCTTCTGGATGATGGCGTCCATTGTCATGCTAGCGGACAACTCATACACGCCCGGCTCGATTCCTGTATCCAGATGTTTATAGCGCGCCCAGAGACGGAAGAGCACGGCATTGCGGATCAGCCCATCATTCTGTAGTCGCTGCGCGACTGAGTTTGTCGTATCTCCCGACACTATCTCAAACGGCACCATCACGCTCGAGTGTGACGCCGGCTGTGTGATGTCCAGCGCAACCGTGACGCCGCCGAACCCACAGGCCAGCGCCAGCAGCGCCATGAAGATGGTGAGTACGATACCGACCTTCTTCATCCGTCCGTCATTCCTTCCTCTTGCACGTTCACACGCTTCTTCGCATTCCGCCGGGCTCCGGCAGACGCGATATCTATCCGCTTCACGCCAGACGATGGATGCGTCAATGCGCTCACATCTACCACGCGGCGGGTATCAAGATAGTCTTGCAGAATCATCGCCGCGGCGGCGGCATCTATGCGCTCGCGGATTCGCTCCGGCCGCACGCCGGCCGCACGCATCGCCTCCTCGGCACGCACCGAGGAAAGCGTCTCGTCAGCATACACCACCGGCACGGTCAACCGCCCACGCAGCTTCTTGCCGAATACCAGCACGGCTCGTGCCTGCGCATGAATCTGTCCATCGAAGCTCACCGGCAGTCCAATCACGACGAGCTTCGCGCTCATCTCCGCCACCACCCGCGCGATCGTTTCGAGCGCCGCCACATTGGAGGTGCGCCGGATAGTACGTACGGGAGAGGCGATCTGTTCCAGCTCGTCACAGGCCGCCACACCGATACGCACGCTCCCAATATCCAGCGCCACAATCACCATCGTATTCGCTTCACTCCGACAATCTTCACTGGTTCACAACCGCACCGCATTGTATTGCCGGCAATCTCGCTATGGCAAGCAAATCCGCGTTCATGGCCTGGAAAGCCACCTAGAAGTCCTGTTAACGCCGCGGTGCGCTCGCCTGAATCTAGACCGGTATGGTAGACTCGTGGGGCGAGCACCGGCCTGCTCGTCACAGCACCGGAAGGAGCATCCATGACCGCGGTTTGGTACGTCATCGTGGCGATTTGTGTTCTTGCCGCGATCATCAACTTCAGCATCGCGGCCGCCCGGCGCAAGCAGCCCCTGGTCGCGCTCGTCCGTGGTTTGGCTGGCCTGGTGAGTCTCGCCGCCGTAGCAGGCATTATCATAGGAAAGTCGCTGGCAATTCCACATCCGTTCCTGGATGCGCGTAACGTCTTCATTGGCGTTGGAGTGTTCGTCTTCGCCGTGCTACTCTTGCCGAGCTATGCTGACCGCGGCGCGAAAGACGCGCCGAAAGTGACGATGCAGCAGCGAGCGGCCCGCCCGGCGAATGCGACCATTCGTCTGCGCGATGCCAAGTCAGATGAATGGGTCAACTGATCCGCCCTCACCGGCGAGTTGCAGGGGCGCGCGAGGGAGAGAGCGTGCGCCCCATTTTCATGCGCGCATTTCGTATCGTAGGAGGGCTTCCGCGCCATGTCCGGCACCACTGATCAGCAGCTTGCCGACTACCTCAGCCAGCACCCGCTTCCCGGCTTCGTTCCATCCTCACGCATCCAGTCGCTATCTCCTGATGGCGACACCGCGTGCTGGCGAGTGCGCTCAGAGGGTGCCACGGCGCTCGTGAAGCTGTATCCACCTGCCAGCGAGCGTGCTACCCGCGAGATAGCTGGACTGCGTCTTGGCGGCATGCTCGGCCTCGCGCCCACGCTGCTGCTCGCGGATGAAGCAAGCGCAGCGCTCAGCGGGACAGTGGTGGCCTACGAGGAGCCGAACGGTACGCCGTTGGGCGAGCAGCGTCTCGCGACCGAGGATGTGCAGGGCTGGCTCTTTTTGCTGCTCACCCTCCATCACCTTCCCGCTGGATCCCTCACCCTACCATCGAGCATGAGTCCTGATATCGCCGTCTGGTGGCAGCGCAACCAGTCCGTCTGGGAAGCGTGCCGCGCGGCCTATGCAGGCCCGCACTATCGCCCCCTCCTGGATGCCCTCACCCGGCTGCATGCCATCGTGGGCGCCCGCGTCGAGGCGCGGCGTGACCTGTGGAAGGGCATCGCCCGCCGCCCGTGTCACGGCAATCCCGTTCCCGCGCATGTCCTGCGGGCCGGCAGCCACCTCGTCCTCGTGGAATGGGACGGCTTCGGTCTGGGTGATCCCGCGATGGAAGTGGGTCGCGTGGCCGCGCTTGCCGTTCTCTCTGGCGAGCTGGACACTACGCACTACGTGAGCTTTGTCGCCGACTACCTCGCCGGCATGCGTGACACCCACGACGCGACGCTGGAAGAACGGCTACGTGTCTTTGCCTCTGTCCTTCCGCTCGCGTTCTGCTTCACGGTTCTCCATCTGCTTGCGGAGAGCCAGCTTCCTTCTGCCGCCCGTGAACACTATCTTACCCAGGTGAGTCGCGCCCTCACCTGGATACAGGACACGCTGGGTGTGGAAGTGGGCAATCCCGAAGAGCTCCTGGCCCCTTTGCGGCGGTAATACGCACAGTGCAGCGAATCCGGTTGAGTTGCTCAAAACGGAGACCAGGATTTTCTAGGCCGCAATCACCCCACGCTCTTACCGCGCCAGCGTATGGGCTGGCAGCGTGATAGTGAACTGTGTGCCCAAGCCAGGCTGACTGCGCACGGTCAGTGTGCCGCCGTGGGCACGGACGATACCCTGCGCGATAGGTAGCCCCAGCCCCGAACCCTCAGTGCGGGCGGATCGCGGGGGCGTCCCACCCGCAACGGACACTGCCGGCAGCGGTGTAACGGCAGTCCTCTGGGCGGATTCGGTTACCTGGCGTGCCCGCGCTGCGCGCTGGGCTCGATAAAAGCGGTCGAAGATGTGCGGGAGGTCCTGCGCCGCGATGCCTTCTCCGTTATCCGTCACCGTGATAATTGCCGCAGTCGCGTCCCGGCCAACTTCCACCCTCACCCAGCCGTCAGGCGCCTGCCGTCCATACTTCAGCGCATTATCCAGCAGAATGAGCAGCACTTGTTTGATCCGGTCGGGATCGGCCATGAGCATGAGCCGCCCCGCGCCGTCAGTATGCATCGAGATTTCCCGCTCGCCCGCCAAGATACGGCCCTGATCCACCGCCTCGCCTACCATTCCGATGATATCTACCGGCTGGACCTCCATCGGCCGGCCAATATCCAATCGCGCCAGCGTCAGCATATCATTCACCAGCCGAGACATCCGCTCGGCCTCGAGCCGTGTCGCGATCAGCACCTCTTCAGCCGTCGCGGGATCGTCTTTCGCTCCACGTAGCAGCACATCCACAAAACCACGAATGGACGTGAGTGGCGTCCGCAGCTCGTGCGAGGCGTCCGCAATGAACTGGCGCATCCGCTCTTCCGACGCCTGTTGCACGGTAAAGGCAGACTGAATCCGCGATGCCATCTCATCGAAGCTATCGGCGAGCTGCCCAATCTCATCGCCGCTGTGTGGCAAGCGCACACGCTGGCTCAGGTCACCACGCGCGATCAGCCGAGCTGCGCGCGTCATGCGCGTCAGTGGGCTGAGAGCGCGACTGATAAGCGGACCGCCGATGAGAACACCGCCGATGAGGATGGCGATCAGCATCAGCAGCAGCACGAGATGCAGCGTTCCCAGGATTGCCTGCGCGCGAGGGAACGCCGTGATGATCTCGACCACACCCAGCGCTCCATTGCCGGGGTCCACGCACGATGACGCCGTGTGGTAACGCTCTACCACCAGTGCGACGCCGATGGTCTGGCCGTTTCGGTCTTTGCCGAAATACGAAATGGCGCCGATTGAGCCGGTACCTGCCCGGCGGCTCGCCTGAATGACCTGCGTCCAGAGCTTGCGCAGCTGAGCGGCATCCAGATGGGGAGCGCCACTACCCACGGACACAGCCGCTCCGGACGGCGCAAGTATGATGCCCGCATGATCTAAGAGGTACACCGATTGAATACTTGGGTGAATGGTCTTGAGGCTATGTACAATCGTGTCCGCAAATGCTTGCTGGTAGCTGACCGCGCCCGCGCATCCCGCGTTCACCGTGCCATTCACCTGCGCGTCAAAGGCGTGCTGCTGGGTGGCAACGATTGCCGCCGCCTCACCCGTCACGCCCAATTGCTCATCGGCATACAGCACTCGTGCGCTTATCGCGTTAAGCACCAGCCCCAGCAGAATGAAGAGGATAGCGGCCAGGCACACAAACGTCAGCGTGAGCCGCACTCGCAGGCTGCGCAGCCGCCGAATCGGCGTCGTTGTATCTGGAGGCGGTGGTGGCGCGACACGTATTGTCAACTCCTCATCAATGGGACGAGCGAGCGATGGCGGTGCGGTGGGAACCGCCGCATCATTGTACGGCACGGGCATATGAGGATCAGATGCGGGCGGCATACACTTCGCTCAACCCTTCAAGACGTAGCCGACGCCCCGCACCGTCTGAATGTGCCTGGGCGTACTCGGCTCATCCTCGATCTTTTCGCGCAGATAGCGAACGTAGACTTCGATGATGTTCGTCTCCCCCATGAAGTCATATCCCCAGACGCGGTTGAGGATAGTCTGCCGGTCCAGAACCTGGCGCTGATGCGTCATAAACAGGTGGAGCAGGTTATATTCGGTGGCTGTCAGTTCTACGATGCGGTCTCCCCGCTTCACTTCCCGCGCCGCTTCATCCAGCGACAGATCACCAATCTGGATGACGCGCCCGCCAGGACCGCCAGCGGCAACCACTCGCTGTTGCCGGCGCAGGAGTGCGCGCACGCGCGCCAGCAGCTCCTCGAAGCTAAATGGCTTGGTGAGATAGTCATCGGCCCCGCTCTCCAGGCCCGTCACCCGATCGCGCACTTCATCCTTGGCTGTCAGCATCAAAATCGGGATATCCGCCGTGGCTTCGCTGGCGCGCAGCCGACGACAGACTTCCAGCCCATCCATACCCGGCAACATCACGTCCAGTACGACAATGTCTGGACGCAAGCGTTGCGCGATGTCGAAGCCAATCACGCCATCGGCGGCGTCGTCCACGCGAAAACCCTCGTACCGCATGCCCAGCCGGATAAAGTCCACGATACTCTGCTCGTCGTCTACCACGAGCATACGTGGGCGATTATCGCCATCGCCGGCGGGTGGCGTCCCTCGCTGGTCCACTGCCTATCTCTCCATCGCCGGATCACTCGGCGCCTGCGTGCCTGCGCGACGATCTCTGGCGCCATTATAGGTGCCCACGCGCGACCCAACAAGCGAAATCGGACTGCCCACGGATATTCTCAGCGAACTCTTAATTGGCGTAGTTTCCGATAACCAGAAGTACCCCCTTGTGCGACCCAGCGGTGCTTCGCTCGCTCTGTCATATGAGAGGCAGCTTCCCGGACAGGCAGATTATCTCCCCATGCGCGCACTCCCCTAACTTGGCACGGTTCTCGCTCTCTTCGTGAGCGTGGGATTGGTGCGTCTCTTCGGCGCCGCGACGGCGCGGCGAGCAACTTGGGCGAGTACACGCGCGGCAGCGAACACACGGATTTATTACGTAGGCTGAGCAAACCGGGGTAACGCAAGCAATGGCCTCCACGAAACAGCGGGCGAGTTTTGCAGGAGGATTAGAGCTATGACACAGCACGCACAGCAGGATCAGGCACAACCATGCTCTCTTTTTCGCGGCACGCCGCGCGTCGAGCCGCCATGCGGCAGCGTACGCGCGTGCGTGCCATACGGCGGCGAGCTGGCGCGACACCGGCTCATCACCGCGGACGGCCACGACTATGTTGTGGCCACTACCTATCTCCCAGAGCGTAAGCAACCGTACACAACCGGCGCGTATCCCGTCTCACGCGGCTATCTGGTTATGGTGCGCCAGCCCCTGTACGAGGTGAAGAGTCTGGACGCACGCGCCGCGCGCGAGCAGCATGAGCAGCTAGTGTCGGTGCTGGTCGAGGTAGGTGTGGGTGTCGTCCGGGCGCGGCGGGCGCTCGCGGCGCGCCAGCGTGCGGAGAATGCGGAGCTTCAGCGCGGATATCGCGGCCTACATCTGCTACCATCGCTGACCGACACGCAGCGCCTTGAAGTGGACCCGGTGGCGGCGCAATCAGCACCCAGCTCGCCCCACATCGCCGTCGTCGGCTAGGATGCCATAGTCTCCTCATCGCCGGTCTGATACCGCATTACGGGGCTTCCAATGTATGGGCGAGCTGTGGCTCGCCCACCCCCACTACGGGACGATACTCCAGTGCGACGGTAACTCATACTCAAAGACGCGACGGCTGAGAAATCTCCCGTTATGGTAGTTCACCTCACCGGATCGTGCGAGCATCTCATCTGTATTGGCGATTTGCACGATGCGCTTGCCCACGAGATTGAAGAGAATCGCGCCGGCCCGCACCGGTTGCAGGCTGGCTTCGCGCGTCTGCTCGTCGAGCACGCGAAATACTGGCGTCTCACGTGGCGGCAATTGGGCGAGTTGCGCGGCAATCGCCCGCGTATCGCCTGGCAGGTTATGCTCGTCAAACACGGCGAGGCCATTGGTCACAATATCATGCAGACCACGATCAAATTGCTTTGAAGCTGCCAACAGTTCCCCCAGTGTCACTGGATCCTGCGCACAAGCCGCTGTCAAGGCGACCGCCGCCGACGTATGCGCGACAAAGCTCACCGTTCCTCGCGAGTCTACGACCGTAAAGCGCATAACATCCACAACACAAACTCCCCTGGTGTCGTCTGATCCGGCTGGCTGGGCACGCACCATCGCCCCGCCACATGAAGGACATTATACGGCATGATGCCTCTCCCCTTCTCACCGGGACCATCAACTTAGCTTGCCTGGTCGTCTGTCAATTCCCATCGCTTGACACTCATTCAAGCGGCAAGCTATACTCAGCAAGACGAGCGAACGGCATCCTATGCGCTATGGACAAGCGGAGGAGCGGTTTATGAGCAGCAAGGTGGAGAAGAGCATCCAGACAGCCACCGTGACCACCATGACCACCTCGGAAGCAGGACGCAAGGGAGGCACCGCTGTACGTGACAAGTACGGTGAAGACTACTATCGCCGCATTGGCAAAATCGGCGGCACCGCTCTCAAGGAGAAGCGAGGCAACGACTACTACCGCGATATCGCCAAAAAAGGTGGGCGGGCTAACGTAGATAAGTATGGCCCCGATCATTTCGCGGAAATGGGCAAAAAGGGCGGCAACACGACCAAAGCGCGGCAATCCACCGACTTCTATAGTCGCATTGGCCGCATGGGCGGTGCCGCTAAACGCCGCAAGGCCCCCGACGCTCAGTAGCGCGTGGCAGGCTCGCTTCTTATCGCTTCAACCCTCCTTGCGTGGGTGGCTTCGTGGTCGCAACACCACCTGCCGGTAGTCGCGATCGGCGGCTTATGATGTAGCGCTTTCCCGCTCGCCCGGTGCGGATGCCATGGTACCGCCGTCCAATCCGCGCACTCCGCGTGCGATCATCTCCGGGAGGTGTGCCTGTGCCGCCTCGTGTGCGACTCGGATAGCATTACGGATCGCCTTCGCCTTCGAGCGGCCATGCGAAATGATCGAGACGCCATTGACGCCCAACACCGGCACGCCGCCATATTCCTCGTAATCCAACTCTTTGCGCATGCGGTCGAATGCCGGCTTCGCGAGCAGTCCGCCCACCTTCGTACGTGTGCTAGCGTATATCTGCTCCTTCAGCGTCCCCTGGATCATCTTGGCGAGTCCCTCGCTCAGCTTCAGCACGATGTTGCCCACAAACCCATCGCAGACCACCACATCCACCATGCCGGCGTTGATGTCGCGCCCCTCCACGTTACCAATGAAGTTGAGACCGATGCCCGGCGCCGCCGCTTTGATGAGCTGGTGCGCCTGCTGTGTCAGTTGATCGCCTTTCGTCTCTTCCTCGCCGTTCGCCAGCAGACCCACCCGTGGCCGGTCCACCTTGAAGACGGACTCCATATAGGCCGATCCCATCACGGCGAACTGGAGCAGATATGGCGGCTTGCAGTCCGTATTGGCGCCCATATCCAGCACTAACGTCTGCTTTCCATGTGCCGCCGGCACCACTCCACCGAACGCAGGCCGGTCCACGCCGCGGATGCGCCGGAGTGTGAAGATCGCCGCCGCCATCACGGCGCCGCTGTTGCCCGCAGAGACTGCCGCCTCCGCCTGCCCGTCGCGCACAAGCTCATGGCAGAGCGTGATGCTATTACGGCGTTTGCTGCGCACCGCTTCAGCCGGATGCTCATCCATGCCGATGATCTCATCCGTATGCACAACATCCAGGTCGAGACCGGTGGTCTCATGCTTCGCCAGCTCCGCGCGGATCGCGCGCTCCGGTCCCACCAGCGTGATACCAACCCCAAGCTGGCGCGCCGCTTCGACAGCTCCCGCCACCACCTCCGTGGGCGCGTAATCGCCACCCATTGCGTCCAGCGCCACGCGCGCCGCCGCGTTCCCTGATCGCGCCTGGCTGGATTGCTGTGTCGCCTCTGCCACGCTTGCCCTCCACAGAAACGGCTTGTTATCCAATCGTCTGCTTGACAAGCCTGATGAGATGATTGAGATCGAACGGCTTGCGCACGATGTGCAGCACCCCAAGCTGGCGCAACACCGCCTCATCCTTGTTGACATCTGGTTTCGCCGTCACGACGATCACCGGAATATTGGCGGTGTCCTGGCTGAGCTTCATCAATCGCAGCTCGTCCTCGCCTTCCAGGTACGGCATCATCAAATCCAGCAGAATCAGGTCGGGATGCTCATCGCGCACTTTGTCGTAGAAACGCAGGCTCTGGGTCGCCTTGGAAACCTCGTATCCCTCCTCGCGGAACGACAGATCCAGCATATCAGCAATCGAGGTGTCGTCGTCGGCAACCAGTATTTTCTTTTTCATGCGCGTACCCCATCCTTCACGAGCAACGCTGTGGCACTCCCATGGCAAGACCGCCCTCGCCGGACGGCCACGAATTCGGCCTCGCACACTCGCATACACGACTCCTCAGCGCTTTCATGTACACCGAGTGCATGCCACTGGCTCGCTTCAATCCGCGCCCGTTGCCGCATTGTACATCGTGGCTGGCCTCACCGGCAATTATTTGCCCCATTGGTCCGCTTGTCCGCTCATCGAGTCACGTCCGCCCCGCCAGCAACGCCGGCACCTTCACCTGGCGCACCGTCTCCGCGAACGCCTCCGCCGCGGGCGCCAACGCACGCCCTGGCCACTGCACCAGCGCCACCTCATAGAACGGCAGCACCGCATCGCGCACCGTGATGGCCACCAGATCGCCGCGTTCCAGCTCCTCCCAGACCGCCAGCGCCGGCAGCACCGTCACGCCGATGCCCCGCAGCAGCAATTGTGTCATCACCTCACCCGCCGTCGCCTCCAGCGCAACTCGCGTCTCCGCTCCCGGTGGCAGCACGTGGCGCAGCCCTACATGTGTCGGTCCCGCCTGTGTCGAGAGTATTGTGTGCCCCGCCAGATCAGCCCGCTCGCACTCGCGCCGGCGCGCCAGCGGATGATTGCGTCCCGCCACCACTAGCAGTGGATCGCTGTAGCTCCACAAGACCTCCGCGCGGGGATGAATCTGGGCGCGCGAGCACACGGCAAGCTGAATTGTGCCGTCGAGCAACCCCTCCATCAGTATGGGACTAAGCGCCGTCCGCACCCAGATATCCGCCCCCGCGTGGCTGTGCCAGAACGTTTCGATCAAGCGCGGCACGAGGTACTGGCTGCATGTCGGATTCGCACCCAGCGTCAATCGTCCCAGCCCACCGCTGACGACCCGCCGCACCTCATTGCGTCCCTCCGACCGCAGCGCCAGCATGCGCTCCGCGTATGGCAGCAGCGCCCGCCCCGCCTCCGTGAGCTCCAGCGTATGCCCATGTCGCTCGAAGAGCCGCGCCCCCATCTCCGACTCCAGCCCGCCAATTCGCCCGCTAATCGTCGGCTGCGCCAGATCCAGCAGCACCGCCGCGCGCGAGAAGCTGTGGGCGCGAGCCACTTGCACAAACGTCTCCAGCTGATCAAGCGTCATTCGCGCCGCTCCAAATATCGCTTCCTATCGGCAATTCCAATAGCGCATATCGTCAATCGTGTCTCGCAGTATATCGCGCCCCGCGCTACATTTGATATATTGCTGTTTGCTGATTTCATGAGGAGGCAAGTAATGTCCGCACGAACTCCTGGCATTTTGGGCTTCGATCACGTGCAAGTGACCGCGCCGCGCAACCGCGAAGCGGAGGCCAGGTCGTTCTACCGCGACGTGGTGGGCCTCAGCGAGATTGCCAAGCCCGAGGCGCTTGTGTCGCGCGGCGGCGCCTGGTATCAATGCGGTGACCTCCAGCTCCATCTCGGCCTGGAAGACACCTTCACACCGCAACAAAAAGCACACCCAGCCTTCCGGGTCAGCAATCTGGACGACATCCGCCGCCGCCTCGAAGCCGCCAGCGCGCCCATCACCATAGATGTCCAGCTTCCAGGCTGCGAGCGCTTCGAGACACGTGACCCATTCGGCAATCGCCTTGAATTTTTACGCCTGCTGGACGCGAATTCCTGTGGCGAGGAAATCAAACAGCACGTCCGCGACATGTTTGGTCCTGTCGCCGAAGCCTACGTCGCCAGCCCCACGCACGCCGCCGGCGACGACCTGGAGCGCTTGCTAGAGCTTGCCGCGCCGCGCGACACCGATATCGCATTGGATGTATCCACTGGTGGCGGCCACACTGCGCTAACGGTCGCGCCGTATGTCGCCCGCGTCGTCGCCAGCGACCTCACCCCGCGCATGCTCGCAGCCGCGCGCCGCTTTATCCAGTCGCGCGGCCAGCGCAACGTCGAATTTGTGATAGCCGATGCCGAGCGGCTTCCCTTCCTCGACGAAACCTTCGATCTCGTCACGGTCCGTATCGCCCCGCATCACTATGCCGACATTCGCGCCGCCGTCGCGGAGATGGCCCGTGTCCTCGTCCCTGGCGGTCGCCTCGTCCTGATAGATAACATCGCCGCCGAAGATCCCGACCTTGACGCGGCGGTCAACGACTGGGACAAACGCCGCGATCCCAGCCATGTCCGCGAGTATACCGTCGTCGAGTGGCGCTCATTCCTCGATAGCGCGGGCCTTCGTCTCACCGACGAAGCGATCCAGCGCAAAACACACCCCTTTGCCGCCTGGGTCGAGCGGATGCGCATGCCTGCCGAGGAGCGCGACGCCCTCGAAGCTGACATGCTCACCGCCCCAGAGCGTGTACGCCGCCACTTCGAGATCATTGAGCGCGGCGGCCACGTGGAAAGCTGGGCGTCAGACTTCCTGATCGCGCGCGCCTCCAAATAGCGCATTGGCCGCCCCTTACTTCTGGTGGGTGCCAATCACGCTCCTGATCATGCCTGTTGGTCCGTACACCGTTATTTATTGCGCTCGATCCATTCGATCCACTTACCGTGCGAGTGGCAGCTTGCCAGCGGCACATAGCGTGACAAGGCAGTGGGACGGCATCGAGACCGCCCCGCTGTCACAGCGCGTTGATTTAGCGCTGATCTATAGGCTTGAAGATTAAGCCCTCAGGTCCGGTGTACTGAGACTGCGGACGGATCAAGCGATTGCCGATGAGCTGCTCGAGAATGTGGGCGGTCCATCCCGCGACGCGACTGACGGCGAAGGTTGGCGGATAGAGGTCGCGCGGAAGGCCAACCGAGTTGAGTACGGTGGCGGAGTAAAATTCGACGTTCGTGTACAGTCGGCGTTCCGGCTTGCGGCGATTCAGCTCCTGGATAGCGTAGTCCTCAGTACCTTTCGCCAGCGCGAAAAACTCCGGCGTGGAGGAGTGGCGGGCCATCTCGCGCAGAATCTCGGCGCGCGGATCGGTCGTCTTGTAGATGCGATGCCCGAACCCCATCAGCTTGCCGCCGGAGTTCAGCGCATTGTCTACCCACGGCTTGATATTGTCAGCCGAAGCGATGGCGTCCAGCATATCCATAACCAGGGATGGCGCACCGCCGTGCAGCGGTCCCTTGAGAGCGCCGATTCCGCCGACAACACAGGAGGCCAGATCGGACTCGGTAGACGCGATGACGCGGGCGGTGAACGTTGAAGCGTTCATGGCGTGATCGGCCAGCAGCACTAGATAGGTGTCCAGGCTCTTCACGTGATTCTCTGGCGGTACCTCACCAGTCAACATGTAGAGGTAGTTTGCGGCGTGACCAAGCTTGGCATCGGGCGCGATAGGCTCACGACCGCTGCGCAGGCGCTGGAATGCGGCGACGATAGTGGGAAAGACCGCTGTAAACACAACGGCTTGCTCATAGGTGGGCGTGCCGTCAATTGGGAGCGCCGCCCCGACCGCCGACGCGGCAGTGCGCAGCGCATCCATTGGGCCGCCGGTCTTGGGCAGCGCCCGCAGCGCAGTCAGAGCGGCCTCTGGCAGCGCCCGGTGGCTACGCATCTGCTGTTGAAGCTCATCGAGCTCGGCACGATTAGGAAGGTGCCCCTTCCACAGAAGAAAGGCCGTCTCCTCAAAGGTCGCTTTGGCCGCTAACTGATTGATCTCGTATCCACGATAGACGAGCCGGCCTTCTTCGCCGAAGACGTGACTAATATTCGTGGTGGCGACCACCACACCCTCAAGCCCCTTTGCCGCTGGTGTCATTGTCTGCTCCTCATACGTGCTGCCAACACGTGGGTTCATGAGCCCTGCCGCGCCTCCGCCGTGCCTTCCCCCACGTCGCGGCATAGGGGGAAGCGAGTCTGCGGCGGGCATTCTGACACTGTGCCAGTCGCCGCGTTCATCGTGTATAATATTAGTTGATTTGTATTGATTTGTCCAGTGCATATGTTGACTGCTGGATTGACGTAGCCAGATGCAGGCCGTATACTGCCCATTAGTGCGCGGGGGGTGCGCCGGGCGTGGAAAGTTTTCCCGGAGGCAGACATGATCGTAATGGATGGCGAGGAGTTTCTCACTGCACAAGAAGCCTGCGCAATCCTGGGCGTCAAGCCCTCGACGCTTTATGCCTACGTCAGCCGAGGGCTATTGGTAAGCTATCGCCAGGGAATCAAGCGGATGCGGCTTTACCGGCGCGAGCAGGTCGAGCGGTTGACGGAGCTTCGTGGTCCAGCGGAGCGCGGCGCATACAGTGACATGGGCGACGAGGATACCCGCGCCTGGATCCCCTACGTGTAAAGCTGCCTGGGAGCGTCAACGACGTCTACATCACCTCTCCCTTTTCTATGCCGCCGCGTCATATGTCCTTGAATTGACGCCTCTTGTGCATAAAGGATATATTGGTTAGAACCTGCCTGCGTCGAGTATGTACGTGACCTGACCACGATATCCGACCCGGCGTGAGCGGTAGCCTGCCGCGGTTATTTGGTGGGGAGGTGCAGTGCGACATGGCCGAATTCGTCGAGCAGCCAGTAAGGTTCCCTAGCGCGGGACAACAACCGCTTCTCCTGGAGGGCATACTGGCCCGACCCGCCTCTGAGTCCGGTTCCCAGCGGCATGCCGTTGCGGTGCTGTGCCACCCACAACCGGCAAGCACCTCGATGGATGATACCCTTGTGCGGCGGCTGGCAGGCGACTTGGCCGCAGCCGGACTCGTGACACTGCGGTTCAATTTCCGCGGCGTGGGTGGCAGCGAGGGTCAGCCGACCGATGGGCGGTTGGAGCCACTTGATATCGCCGGTGCCGTAGATTTCGTGCTGGAGCAGCCGGATGTCAACCCAGAGAAATTGTGTCTGCTCGGCCATGCCTTCGGTGCCTACATGGTATTGACCTATGCCGCGCACGATTCACGCGTGCGCACGGTCGTGGCGATCAGCCCACCGATGTTTCGACTCAGGCCGGAACTGGGCGCATTCGACCGGCCCCGCCTCTTCGTCACCGGCGAATTCGATGAGGTTTCGCCACGCCATAAATTGGAGCCATGGATTGAGCGGCTTCCAGCAGGTCGGGCGTTGCGTGTTGTGACGGGCGCTCGCCACCTGATGCGCGGCTACGAAGATGTCGCCTCAGGTACAATCGTCAAATATATCGAAAAGTGGGCAATGACGCCCGGCGTGTGATGCTACTCTTCACACCGATCTTCCAGATGGGGCGAGATCCACCGTGTCTATACAACCAAGCAATCCACTTGTCGTACAAAGTGACCGCACGCTCTTGTTGGAGGTAGACCACCCGCTCTACGCCGAAGCTCGCGATGCGCTTGCCCAGTTTGCGGAGCTGGAGAAGTCGCCAGAGCACATTCACTCGTACCGCTTGACGCCCCTCTCACTCTGGAACGCGGCGGCGGCGGGACTCGACGCGCCGCGTGTGCTGGACATGCTCGGGCAGTTCAGCAAGTATGACTTGCCGCCAAACGTCGTCTCGGATGTACGTGACTACATTGGGCGTTACGGCAAACTCAAGGTGCTGCGTAAGGACGGCGAGCTCATTGTGCGCTCGGACGATCCGGTGCTCATCGCTGAAGTTGCCCGCCAGAAGCGTATGCAGCCATACGTGCTCGCGCAGCGCGATGCGAACACGCTCGTCGTAGATCCCGCCCGCCGGGGCCATGTGAAGCAGGCGCTTGTTTATATCGGATATCCTGCTGAGGATCTGGCTGGCTACACCCAGGGGACATCGCTCCAGTTCGCGCCGCGCGAGACGACGCTTGGGGGGCATCCGTTCACCATGCGTACGTATCAGTCAGATGCCGTTGCCGCGTTCTACGCCAACGGCGCCCCCAGCGGCGGCAGCGGAGTTGTGGTGTTGCCATGTGGGGCTGGTAAAACGATTGTCGGTATCGGCGCGATGGCGGCAGTGCAGCGCACGACACTCATCCTCACCCCGAGCACGGTGGCGGTGCGGCAGTGGATTGCTGAGCTATTAGATAAGACAACGCTTACGGCGGATCAGGTCGGCGAGTATACGGGTGAGCGCAAAGACATCCGCCCTGTCACCGTCACGACGTACCAGATTTTGACGTACCGGCCAAGTGAGGATGTAGATTTCCCGCATTTCGGTCTGGTAACGGGCCACGATTGGGGGTTGATCGTCTACGATGAGGTACATTTGCTGCCCGCGCCGGTCTTCCGGTTAACGGCGGAGATCCAGGCACGCAGGCGACTGGGCTTAACGGCGACACTGGTGCGCGAGGATGGCCGCGAGGCCGACGTTTTCGGCTTGATTGGTCCCAAGCGCTTCGATGTGCCCTGGCGCGAGCTGGAGCGACAAGGCTGGATCGCGACGGCGGAATGCCACGAGATTCGCGTGGCGCTGCCGGATGAGCAACGCATGCCGTACGCCCTGGCAGAGGAGCGCGAGAAATACCGCATGGCGGCGGAGAATCCGGTCAAGACGCAGGTGGTGCGCGAGCTGCTGGCGCGGCACGCGGATGATCAGGTGCTCATCATCGGTCAGTATCTCGACCAGCTCAAGTATCTCGCGACGCTGCTCGATGCGCCGCTGCTCACCGGGCGCACCAACAACACTCAGCGCGAGAAGCTCTACGACCGCTTTCGTCGGGGTGAGCTGAAGCGGCTGGTGGTGAGCAAAGTAGCGAACTTCGCGATTGATCTGCCAGACGCGAATGTGGCAATCCAGGTCTCCGGCACGTTCGGATCGCGTCAGGAAGAGGCCCAGCGCCTGGGACGCATTCTGCGTCCCAAGTCCGATGGTGGCCCAGCCCACTTCTACACGATTGTGACCCGCGATACCCGCGATCAGGATTTCTCGGCAAACCGCCAGCTCTTTCTGACGGAGCAGGGATATCGGTATACCATCGAAGATGCCGAATCGGCGGGGCTGCTGGCGGCTCAGAACGGCGCGGGCCGAGCGCGCGAGAATGGCGCGGCGTCGAAACGCCAGCGCACCCCGGCGCGGCGCGCATAACCTCATTCTCGTTGCCCCTCGTCGAGAAGGGGCGCGACAGATACCGAGGGAGCGCAGGCCGCAGAGTACTCCAGATGGTATACTCATGGCACGGCGATGTGATGTGCAAGGGAGCCGGTATTCGCTCCCCTGCCGTCGCGAATACGGAACGGTGGCGCATCATGGAGCATGTGCAACTCAATGAAGTCCCGGCGCTGGAGAAAGCTCTGCTGATCGGTGCGTTCGCCGGATGGAACGACGCCGCCAGCGCCGCTACGTGGGCGGTGAAGTTTCTCATCAATAACTGGGAAGCCTCGCTTTTTGGGGAGATCGAGCCTGAGGAATTCTACGACTTCACGGAGTCGCGGCCACAGACACGTATCGCCGAGGGTGCCACACGCCGCTTGAGCTGGCCTGCTAACCGCTTCTATGTGCATCGAGCTAAGCGCGGCGAAGCCGGCGGAGACCGCCGCGATGTTGTGCTCTTTCTCGGTGAGGAGCCGCAGCTCCGTTGGAAGACGTACGCACGGGAAGTACTGGATGTCTGTAAGCAGTGCCATGTGGAAGAAGTGATGCTGCTGGGCTCGCTGGTGGCGGAGGTAGCGCATACCGCGCCCGTCCAGGTGATGGGAACATCAGGCGAGCCAGATATGCTCACTCAGCTGGATACGCTCCATGTTGAGCGGGCCAGCTACGAGGGCACAACCGGCATCCTGTCGGTCCTTCAGGATATGGCCCGAAAGGAGGGCCTGGCAACTGCGAGCCTGTGGGGCACGGCGCCGCACTATGTCTCCGCGACACCTAATCTGCCGGTATCTGAGGCATTGCTGGAACGTCTGGATGGCGTGTATGGCTTCGGGCTGCGCCTGAACGATCTGGCGCGGGCTGCGCGCCGGTTTACGCAGCGCGTTACTTCGCTGGTGGATGATGATCCTGAAGTATCGGCCTACGTGCATGACCTGGAGCGCCGCGAGCACGACAATCCGCAGGCGGGCACGGCGTTTGCGGGAGATGCCTCAGGCGTTCACCGTATTCCCGCGGATGGTGAGCTGCCCAGCCCAGAGCAAGCCATCGAGGATGTGGAGCAGTGGCTCCGCCAGTTTCGTACCGATGGCGAGACCGATACGTAACCAGGCGCTTTTGGCCCCATAACTAGCAGGACGTGACCTCTCAGCATTGCGCAACGTCGGAACTTGTTGTGACCTCAACGTAACGAACCGGCCGGTGGATGGCATGACGCTTGCGCACTCCGCCGCCGTTTGACTCATACGAAGCCTGGAGGCATCGTTGTGTCTTCCCATACCACCGACTCGCGGAGACGGCGCGCGACCCCTCAGCAAATTGCCCGTGCGATGCGGCGCGGGTCCGCGCCACCGAATCTGCGTCCGCGACCTCCCATGCCACACACGCCGGCATCCACTCGCGCCGGCTCGTCGCTCTCGATCGAGCCGGTGGACCCGACGGCCGAGCGTGCAGTTCCCCTCGAAGAGCCGGTGCGGCGATGGGGACCGGCGTTGTTCTTCCAGCAAGGCATGGAAGATGCCGACCAGGAGGGCTTCGGCTGGATCTCCGGCCTGCGTGAGCGGCTGCCGCGACGATCACCCTATGCCTGGAATGAGCGCGATTGGCGGATGAGCGCTGTGATGGCTCGCATCCGTGTGTTGCCCGTTGTCGCCGCGATACTGATCGCGCTGCTTGTAGTGGGGGCGTTTGCGGTCGTCATCGCTTCGCATGCAGCCTCCGGCGCGGCGAACCAGCTGCATTCGGCATCGAGCGTAAGCAGCCCGACTGCGTCGTCCGGCGGCCTCATCTTGCAGCAGCGTCCTGCCGGTGCGCCGACGCCCGCGGCGCCCGCCTATACCATAGGCACCTGGGCCACGAGCTATGCGCCGGCCTCAGGCGGCGTGGTGCAGGTGTACGTGCGGGTATCGAAGGATGCCGATCCGGTCAAAGGCATTGCGGTAACACTGACTGTCTCATTTTCAGGTGGAGGCAGCACGTACGGGCCGGTGCGCACCGATGCATACGGGCTGGCGTCGTTTCAAGTGAGCGTGAGCGCCGGGCCGGGGCAACCGGAGTTCGTAACCGCGAGCATCACGGTGGGAGGCTCCAGCTACACTGCGGACACCATCTTTGTGCCGGTCGGTGGCGGGACAGGCTCGACCGGATCAAACCCGAACGGGAAAGGACACCACGGATAGCTGCCACCTGGTGTTCCAGAGAGGCGTCCCGAACGAGCGGGAGGCGCCCCGCTCGTGCGCTATTTGAGTCCGGAGCTAGTAGCCAGTCCAGATAGCACTTGGGTGGCGCGGGCAGAAATGCCCGCGGGCCGACAGGAATGTTGGCCCCACCAGCCCCAAAGCTGACTGGGGTAACCACTAGTCTGGCACTTCGACTTTGATCGCTCCATCTTCCACCCAGACGGGATAACTGCCCGCGCTCACTGTCGCGGGCAAGCAAAGTGCGTTGCCGGTCCGAATATCGAACCGCGCGCCGTGGAGAGGACACTCCACAATATAGTCGTCTACCAGCTCGCCATCAGATAGGGAAAACTCCTCATGCGTGCAGGTGTCGCCGATGGCGTATAGCTCACCGTCGGCATTAAAGACGGCAATCGGGGTGCCTTCGACGACGACCCGCAGCGCCGAACCTGGCGCTACTTCGTCCTCCTGGCCGACCACGATAACCCCCATACGACAATCACTCCTTTGTGGATGAGCTACTTAATTCACGTCGTCGGCGCCGATGCGACTCTCGATGACCGCGCGCACGGACTCTTTGAGGCCCGCGATTGGCACTTGCTCGATCAGAGGGTCCACGAAGCCTTCGACGATCAGGCGGGTGGCTGCCTCGCGCGAGAGGCCACGGCACATCAGATAGAAGACCTGCTCCTCGTCCACCTTGCCGACTGTTGCGCCGTGGGTGCAGCCGACGATGTCGTTGCAGCCGATCTCCAGGTTGGGAATGGAGTCGGCCCGCGCAGTGCGGCTGAGGAGGAGATTGCGATTTTGCTGATAGGCGGCGGTTTTCTTACCTTCGGCGCCGACGCGGATGAGTCCTGAGAAGACCGAGCGGGCTTTGTCTGTGAGCACACCCTTGTAGAGCAAGTCGCTGGTGCCGTTGGCGGCGCGGTGGTCTTGTAGGGTGTAGCGATCCAGATGCTGGTCCTGATCTTCGACGTAGAGGCCCTGGAGCTTGACGGTGGCGCCGTCGCCCTGAAGAATCGCATCCACACGACCCTTGGAGAGATGGCTGCCCAGCTCGATGGAGAGCAGATTGACGGTGGTGTCGCGGCCAAGCAGGGCGCGTTCGGTATGGAAGTCGTAGACGCCGCGACCCCAGCGCTGCACGCCAACGTAGCGCAGGGTGGCGTTGCGCTTCACGATGATCTCGGCGACGCGGCTGCTAAAGCCCTGGCGTGTCGCGTCGGGGGAGGTGAAGTCTTCGACGAATGTGATGTGGGCGTCCGCCTCGAGGACGATGAGCGTGTGCGAGAGGCTGGCGGAGCCGTCCAGACTGGCGCTGACGACCGCACGGAAAGGGAGTTCGACGCTGACGCCGCGCGGCACGTAGAGGAAGGTGCCGTTGTCCCAGAAGGCGCCATGTAGGGCGGCGAACTTGCTGTCGGTGGCGGGCACGCATTGGGTCATGAAGTGTTCGCGGACGAGGTCGCCATGCTCGCGCACCGCCGAGGCGAGATCGGTGAAGATGACGCCCCGCGCGGCGAGGGCGGGATCGAGCCGGCGCTCAGTCGCGATATCGTCGTGAAGGCCGAGGAAGCCGGCGAACTGCTCGTTGCGCTCAGTTTCTGGGACGAGCGAGCCATCAGAGGCGGCCCCATTCGCGTAGGGCACGACATCATTGAGCTTGAGGGTGCGCAGGTCGGTGCGGCGCCATTCTTCGTCCTGGCGCGTTGGCATGGGTGTTTCCTGGTAGGTTTTCCAGGCGTCGAGGCGGCGCTGGCGCATCCACTCAGGCTCGTCCCGGCGGGCAATCAATTCGGTGACGGCTTCCTCGGTGAAGCCGCGCCGCGCAACTGGAGCAGTCATGCGACGATAATCCTCTCTGTTAAGCTGCATGGAACGGGCGGAGCAGCGCCTGCCGCCCCGCCCGCTGCTGAACTCACGTGGTAGCCGCCTAGCCGACCGATCCGGCCATTTCGAGCTGGATGAGGCGGTTGAGCTCGACCGCGTATTCGAGCGGCAGCTCCTTGGCGATTGGCTCGATGAAGCCGCTGACGATCATGCTGTAGGCTTCGCTCTCGGTGAGGCCACGGGTCATGAGGTAGAAGAGCTGTTCCTCGCCAACCTTGGAGACGGTGGCTTCGTGGCCGATCTCGACATCCTCTTCTTCGATCTCGATGTAGGGATAGGTGTCGGTCCGGCTGGCTTCGTCGAGCAGCAGCGCGTCGCAGCGCACGTTGGACTTGACGTTGTGAGCGCCCTTTTGCACCTTCAAGAGGCCGCGGTAGGTGGAGCGGCCCGATCCCTTGGAGATAGATTTCGAGATGATCTGTGAGGAGGTGTTCGGCGCGACGTGAACCACCTTGCCGCCGGCGTCCTGGTGCTGGCCGGTGGAGGAGAACGCGACGGAGAGCACTTCGCCGCGAGCGTGTGGCTCCATGAGCCAGACGGCGGGGTACTTCATCGTCAACTTGGAGCCGAGGTTGCCATCCACCCATTCCATCGTGGCGCCTTCGTAGGCGGCGGCGCGCTTGGTGACGAGGTTGTAGACGTTCTTCGACCAGTTCTGGATGGTAGTGTAGCGGACGCGAGCGCCCTCTTGTACTTTGATTTCGACCACGGCGCTGTGCAAGCTGTCGCTTGTATACGTCGGGGCGGTACAGCCCTCGACATAATGCACATAGGAGCCGGGGGCGGCAATGATCAAGGTGCGCTCGAACTGACCCATGTTCTGGGCGTTGATGCGGAAGTAGGCCTGCAAGGGAATCTCGACGCGCACGCCTTCCGGCACGTAGACGAAGCTGCCGCCGCTCCAGACGGCGCTGTTCAGGGCAGCGAACTTATTGTCGGTATAAGGAATGACGGTACCGAAGTGTTCTTTTATCAGGTCAGGGTACAGGCGCAGGGCTGTGTCCATATCGGTGAAGATAACGCCGAGCTTCTCCAGGTCCTCGCGTACCTTATGGTAAACGGCTTCGCTTTCGTATTGCGCGGTCACGCCGGCGAGGAATTTGCGTTCGGCCTCTGGGATGCCGAGGCGGTCAAAGGTATCTTTAATCTCGGCTGGGACCTCTTCCCAGGTTTTGCCCTGTTCCTGGACCGGTTTGATGTAGTAAAAGATATTGTCGAAGTCGATGCCTGAGAGGTCAGCGCCCCAGGTTGGCATGGGGCGTTTGAAGAAGTGTTCCAGGCTTTTGAGGCGGAAATCTCGCATCCAACGGGGTTCGCCCTTCATTTCGGAGATCTGTTCGACGATCTCGCGGGTAAGTCCTCTTTGGGACTTGAACGCGTAATTTTCGGTTACATGGAATCCAGCGCTATATGTCTGGTCCACGCCATATGCCTGAGTCATAAGTTTCACTCCATTTGCTGGCTGTTAGCTTGTTAGAGACGTTATTAAAGAAAGCGGGAGGCTTTCTGTTAATCCTTAGTTGGTTAGTCGGATTTGTTGGTATTATATGTTTTTTGGCGGGTCTTGTCAAGAGGGCTATTTCTGAGAGCAGGGCTTATGCGTTCTAAATGTCATTTAGAGTATCAGTAGGAAATTTAGGGGGGTAAGTATGCAATTTAAGATATTAGTTTCCTTTATAGAGTATACTTGTTCTAATATCGCTCACAGCATTTATAGTCTTAATGGAGAATGGCTTGATAGCAGCATCGCGACAGGAATTGAGCTTAAGGAGGGCTAGAGATGCTGAAATGGACCAGTAACACGCCTATTTCCTTGCGCTTATTCTTTACATTTGCCTGGGCTACAATTATTCCTGTTATCGTCATCGTCACCCTGAGCAGTATTTATTTTCAAGCGATGG
>DATGEP010000063.1:0-4647 GCA_035310125.1 Ktedonobacterales bacterium | reverse complement strand
GTTGGCGGCGAGCGAGGGAAGGATGCGAAACGGCGCGTGTTCTACCGGTCACCATTTGTGCTGGTGACTGGTATCGTATGCGCAATCCTGATAGCCGTCGTCATCTCTGTGCTCGTGCTCAATGCGACTGAGCTCCCGGATCGCTCGTCACCACAGGCCACCGTCAGTGGCTATTTCGCTGCCCTGAAAGCGCAGGATTACCAGCGTGCCTGGCAGTACAACGCGCAGAGCCGCACCGATGTATCCGCTGAGTCCAACTTCATCAATGGCCTTAAATCTGACGATGCGCACTACGGGCGCGTCCTCACCATCCACATCACCTCAGTTGAAAATTCCGGTGGGCCGGTGATCGTGCAGGTGGACGTGTCGCGTTCCCTGGCACCGGGAACGATCATTACCTATGCACTGAACCTCACGGAGTTTGATAACGATACCTGGCTTATTGCCGGCATCAGCAGCACCTCCTGAATATGCCCATCAGTGACACACGCCCTTGACGGATTAGAAAATACGTTCTACCATTCTTCCCAGTATGAGTGTCCACCACACCGGGGAGAACACCATACGCCCATGGACAGTGGGGCGATGGTATGTGCGAAAGATTCAGGCGGGAGGTATCGTGAAATGCCAACGCTCTTTGGGCGCACATGGACGCGCGATGAGCTACTGCGTTACACCGGTTCGATGGATCAGGTCGCCAGCGTCACAGCGTCTCGCCTCGATGGCGGGCGGGCGGACGGTGTGCGCGCCCTGGACTTTCGCTGCGGCGACGGTATGCGCTTCACGCTGCTCCCTGATCTCTGTCTCGATATTTCCTCCCTCGACTATCGCGGTGTCCCGCTCGTCTGGTCTTCGCGCAACGGCGTCGTCGGCCCGCAATATTACGACTCACGTGGCAGCGAATGGCTGCGCTCGTTCTTTGGTGGGCTGCTGACCACGTGCGGTTTGACGCAAGTGGGTCAGCCGTGCGACGACAACGGCGAGCAGCTAGGGCTGCATGGGCGCATCGGCAACACACCCGCCCAACATGTCACGGCGGGAGCGGCCTGGGAGGGCGATGAGTATGTGCTGAGCGCGAGCGGCGAAATGCGCGAGAGCAAGGTCTACGGCGAGGATCTCACGCTGACACGGCGCATTTGGGTGCGCATGGGCGAGCGAACGATACACCTGCACGACCGGGTGGAGAACCGGGGCAATTCGGTCTCGCCACTCATGATCCTGTACCACTGCAACGCCGGTTTTCCGCTGCTCGGTCCCGATGCCCGCCTGATCGTCGCGGACGAGCATATCGAGCCGAAAGATGACCATTCGCGCGAGGGTCTGTCCGAGCACACGCGCTTCGCACCGCCCCAAGATGGGTGGCGTGAGCAAAACTACTGGCATCAGGTGAAAGCGGATGCCGGAGGGTGGTGCCGCGCCGCCACGGTAAACGAGGCGCTCGATGTGCCATTCGGGCGTGGATTGGGGCTGGCGGTGCGCTGGCGGAAAAATCAGCTCTGGAACATGGTGCAGTGGAAACAGATTGGCGCCGGCGATTATGTGGCGGCGATGGAGCCAGCGAACTGTCATACCCTCGGACGTGTCAGGGAGCGCGAGCTGGGCACACTGCAATCCATCGCGCCGGGTGAAGCGCGTGAGTTCGATGTCGAGTTCTCGGTGCTGGTAGGTGGCGAAGAGATTCGCGCGTTCGAGGCCAGTCAGCCCGCCTAGCTGGCAGAGGGCCGGTTTCCTGTCTCCGCGCAAAATATCTGCCAGAACAGCGGCCACGCGCACATCTAGAGGACCTGAAGGGCGTAGGGACAAGAGAACCAATTTGGTTGTTGGCTCAGCAAATAGCTTGACAGACCGCCCACGTCTGCGGTATAACATGGGAGCCGAACGTGAGTGCGTAGCGCACCCACGCGGGAGTGGCTCAGGGGTAGAGCATCTCCTTGCCAAGGAGAAGGTCGCGGGTTCGAATCCCGTCTCCCGCTCCAGTTGATGACGTGGCCGAGTGGCAACGCCAGGATCCGCAATGGACCCCAGCCGCCAGTCGAGCTCATAGTGAACAAGCCGTGGTTTAGGATAAGGAGTATCCGACCAACCCGCTCTATGCCGCCCCCCTGCCTCCCGCTAGCTCGCACAGCAGCTGAGCGTTCCTACATCCTTCGTGAACGAGATGGCGGCGATCTTGAGCGCCTCGGCCATAGTTGGGTAGACGAAGAGCTGGGCGATCAGGTCATCGGCGGTGGCGTTGTAGCGCATGGCCATCGCTGCGATCTGAATCACCTCGCCCGCATCCGCCCCCACCATCGAAACGCCCAGTATCCGTCGGGTATTCTCTTCCAGCACCATCTTCACGACGCCGCGCGTATCGCGGATGGCGCCAGCGCGCGGGACGGCCGCGAGCGGGATGCTGTTGCATGTGCAAGCGATGCCAGCCGCGTTGGCCTCGCGGTCGGTCAGGCCGACAACGCCAACCTGCGGGTCGGTAAAGATCGCACGCGGGATCACGCGGTGGTTGACTCGTCGCCCCGCTCCAACGAGCGCGTTCTCCGCGGCGAGGCCGCCATCGTGTGCGCCCACTGGCGTCGCCATCTGGCTCTCGGTCTCGCGTCCGATCACATCGCCCGCTGCCCAAATGTGCGCGACACTCGTGCGCAGCTCGTCGTCCACTACTACTGCGCCGCGTGTGTCGAGTCGCACGCCAACGCGCTCTAGGCCGAGGTTCTGAGTAGTCGGCGCCCTATCCGCCGCTACCAACACCTTCGCAGCCGTCAGCACCTGGCGCTGGCCGCGCACATCGGCTGTCACTGATACCCGACTCGCATCGCCGCGAACCGAGACGACGGTAGCGCGAGTGAGGATTTGCAAACCCTCCTCCCGGAGGAGCCGCGTGAGCGTGCTACTGACCTCCGGCTCGTACTCCCGCAAAATGCGCCCAGATCGCTCAAGGAGCGTCACCTCGCTACCTAGCCTTGCGAATAGCTGGCCGAGCTCCAGCGCGATATACCCCCCGCCGATGATGATCAGCGACTCGGGGCGCTCGCTGAGCTCGAAATCCTCCTGGCTGGTCAGCAGATCACTCGTCAGATAGGGCGTCTCGGCGAGGCCAGGCACATCGGGGATCACTGGATGCGAGCCGGTGGCGACAAGCACCTGCTCGCCCGTGAGGCGACGTACGAATCCTTCGGCGGTGGTTACCTCGGCGGTATGCTGATCCACCAGCACCGCGTGCCCCATCGCGATCTGGATCAGCTGCTGGCCCGAATCCTTGCGCAGAATGCTGGCGTAGTGTTGGTCGCGATAGGTGGCGATCAGGTCATCTTTCTGCGCGATCAGCTCGCCGAAGCGTACCGGTAGCTCGATCGGTGTCAGGCCAGGATAGCGCGGATGGCCCGCATCGTAGACGAGCTTGGCGGCGGCGAGAAGATTCTTGGAGGGTAGGCAGCCTCGGTTGACACACGTGCCGCCGAGCGTGCGCATCTCAGTCATGACTGCGGTCTTGCCGAGATCGCGGGCGCGGGTCGCGGCGGCGAAGGCCGTCGAGCCGCTGCCAAGGATCAGCAGATCGTAATGGTCTTTGGGTGTGCTGCCGCTGAGGTCGTCGCGGAGCAAAGTGTCTTCCTTTGTGCTGGGCATTTGAATTCTCTCGTCTTCAGACTTTGTGTTCAACGCGTGATGAGGAGCCGTGCGGGAGCTGATCGAGCACACCGGCAAACAGGATCGCGGCGTAGCGCAATGCCTCTGTCTGGCTGTACACGCGCACTTCGCAGTCAGTCTGGGCTGCTAATGCCCACTGCTCCGCATGATCCGCCGAGCGGAAGAAATTGATGATTGGACAGCAGGTGTCGGCCGCTCCGACTCCATGCTCGTGGTGGTGATCCTCGGGACGACCGACTACTACCGCCTCCTCGGGGTCCCACGTGGCGCTCCATTGCCCACTCTCGGCTACATGAGCTGCGGATGTCCCCGAAACGACAGGCTCAACCGATACACGCACCGGCTCGCCGTCGAGTCCGTCCACTGATGTGATGCTGGCTGCCCGCCGGAGCATCAATGGGATGCCCAGGGCATCGAGCGCGCACATCGCGAAGAGATCCACACTCGGTTGATCACTGGTCGCGGCAAGATGGACGTGATGCGCCGTCGGCACACCTGAGAACGGGTACGCCGCTGCGATGCCGCCCGTCGTCGGGTCGCACTGGACGAGGTCGCGCGCCCCCAGGAGCGCCAGTGCGGGCTCCAGGCCGACGCCGAAGCGCTGGGCGAGCTGGCGGAGCGCAGCGCGATCCGGAGGGCCGCCGCGTTTGGGAAACTCAAGGAGAATCGCCCGGTAAAAGCGGTATTCCGGGCGCGGCAGCTGGGCCGAGCGACTCACATACACCATACCCCCAGAGTCTGGACTGGTCATCGCTGCAACTCCATTTTTAAGTGCGAGCTATCCGAATATACCGATATGTGGGCGACGAAGCGCCGCGATGCGAGAAGCCGAGCTAGCCAACCATGCCACAACTGGCGACACCCGCCGCGTGGTCATGTACGAGCATACCTGCCAGGCCGAGGAGCTCACGCACGCGCGAGTCAGCAACGCGGTAGTATACCTGCTTGCCTTCGCGCCGCGACTGCACCAGGCCGCACCAGCGGAGACAGCCGAGGTGGGTGGAC